>JBKJWG010000280.1:0-2581 GCA_046716985.1 Anaerolineales bacterium
GCTTACGGCCGGGGTGTTGCTGGCCGCCAAAGTGGCGCTGGGCAGGGGCGTGTTGGTGCTGCTGGGCGTGAGCAGGGCGTTGGCGGTGAGTTGGGCATTCACTGTTTCAGCCGCGGCGGTGAACACCGCGCCGGGATCAGTGCCGCCGGGCATGTTGCAAGCCGCCATCAAAATAAGGGCACTTATGCCCACGAGTAACAAGCTTTTTTGTCGCATTAAGACTCCTGGTAAATTTCGCGGATTCTAGCAGAAACGAATCCGTTCTGCTGTCCCCCAGGGGTTAGGCTTCGGTGAGCAGAGCGTCCACTCTTTGGATGAGGTGTCCAAGCTCAAAAGGCTTGCGGATGCATTCGCTGGCGCCCGCGTTCAGGCCAGCCTGGATCTCTTCGTCGTTAGCCATGCCGGAGATGAGCAATATGCGCACATCGCGGAAGCTTTCGTCAGCTTGCAAGAGTTGACAGACCTCGAAGCCGGTCAAAAACGGCATGTGCACGTCCAGAATGATCAGGTCGGGATGGATTTGCTGGGCAGTGCGCAGCGCGGCTTGGCCGTCGGGCTCGGCGGCCACTTCGTGGCCGGCCATGCGCAGGGTCAAGGCGATCATCTCGCGCAGATCGGTTTGATCTTCGGCGATCAGAATTTTGCAGGCGCGCGTTTCATTTGTTGGCATCGTCAGACTCTACATGAGCATTAACGTTACTTGTGATAATTTATTCTAGTGAATAAGTACTGGCAATCCCCCGATTGTCCTTAAGACCGTTTGCTAACCTTCCAGTTCCGCAAGGATGCCTTCGAGCAATTGCAGCAAAATCGTTTTGACCGATTCTTTATCAGTGGATATGCAGGGCAAAATCTTGATGCCTTCTTCTAAGCGCAGAGCTACGCGCATGTCTTCCAGTTCCCAGGCGTCTTCGAGATCTTGTTTGCTGGCGGCCACCACGTAAGGCGTGGGTGAGAAAGCGCGAAAGGCCTCGAGGATATTGCGCGCTTCCTGAAAAGTTTCGGGACGAGTGCTGTCCACCATCACGATGAAGCCCAGCATGCCTTCCGAAAGGATCTCCCACATGAAGTCAAAGCGTTTTTGGCCCGGTGTGCCAAACAGATAAAGCACCAGGCTGTCATCCACGGTGATGCGGCCGAAGTCCATCGCTACCGTGGTGGTCTCTTTGACGCGTTCTTCCGCCGAACTGATCTTGCGCTCAGTCGAAACCACATCAATCTCGCTGACGGTTTGAATGAATTCGGTCTTGCCCGCGTTGAAGGGGCCAGTGACGACCATCTTGACAGTGAGCATGCGGGCTTCGCCTTCCATGTCTATATCGAGCGGATGCGCTTGATCAGCCGATTGACCAGGCTCTTCTGCTGTTCGCGGTCTTTGCCCGGGAAGGCGGATTGCAAGCCTTCAATCTGAGTAGGGGCGCCCGCGGGGCGAATCAGTTTAACCAAGCCGGCTTGCAGCAAACCATACACAATGCGGCGAATCTCAACGTCATTCATTTTGGTGGCCTTGGCGATCTGGCGGATGCTGTTCTTGGGATTGATATAGGAAACCACGCGCCACTCTTCGACATTCAGGTTCACTTTTTTGAGATTTACGCCGGGGCGGTCGGTAAACGCCAGGGCCATATCTAAATTGGGGATCTCCGAATTGAGCTGCTCCCATTCGTGTAGCTGGCGCGAGCCCTCCATGATCATGTCTTCGAGGGCGATGCGCACGGGGATCTTACTCTCGGGCACATCCTGGGTGGGGTCGAACTTGAAGCGCCCTTCGACCCAGGTGAAGAGCTGCTGCAAGATGCTGGTGAAATAAGCTTGCAGACTTTCGAGAATATCTTGCTGCGAAACATAGCCGGAATTGATCAGCAGCAAACCGAGTTCTTTGTCGCTCATCTCGGAGGCGCGCGCCTGCAGCGTATTCAATTGAGCATCGTTGATCTTTTCGGCGCGGTGCAAAATGCTGGGCAAGCTGCCCTGCTTTTTGCCTTCTTCGCTCACCAGCTGGGCATAGGCTAGCTTGCCCTGGCGGAAGATGAGGCGCGCGCCTTCGTTGGGCGCCTGGATCAGCAGTGCGCCGCTTTTGTTTGCTAGATTGACCAGATTGAGCAGTTGGGTGACGGTGAAATCCTGCAGATTGCCTTGCAAGGCCATGCGCGCTCTCCAGACGAGTGGTTGCGATTATACATGCTGGCTCGCGGCGCAATGCTACGCTTTCGCTGGACTAAAAATGCTGATTTCTTGACACGCCTATAGGCGGCGAATATAATCGCCCAGCTCGGTTTCATCGAGCACCTTCCTCGGTAGCTCAATGGTAGAGCGGCCGGCTGTTAACCGGTAGGTTCCAGGTTCGAGCCCTGGCCGAGGAGCTAGAAGTTTTATTTTTCCCCGTAAAACAGGTTTTGAAGTTGAAACTTCAGAGCTTTTTTATTTGTTCGGGTGCAGTTTGGGTGCAATTGAGATGAGATTATCAAGTAATTCTGCGGCTTCTTCTTGCTTATTTGGCATCAGGTGCCCGTACACATCCATTGTTATGCTCGCCTTTGAGTGTCCCAGTCTTCGCGAGGCAATCAGCACAGGTACACCA
>JBKJWG010000281.1:0-4018 GCA_046716985.1 Anaerolineales bacterium
TTTCGCAGCCAGCCTGAAATTGTTGGATAGTGCCGAACCGATGCTTTTGAGCCACAGGGACTCTGAGACATTGGCTAATACTACGATTACGCGGGGGATGGTCTATCGTTTTACGGGAAAATACCAAGAGGCGATCGAACTAGGCGAAAAGGCTCAACACTTGCTAAGGGGTAAAAAAGCGAAACCAACTCGTTACTCGCTGCAGTGGTATCAAGCCGAGCGGCTTAAAGCTATTCCCAACTTCTATTTGGGAAAGATGGAAAAAGCGATCGAGAGCCTGAAGATTGCGATAGCAGGCCTGCGCAAGAAAGCTGCGGCCAAAGCGGGCGGGTTAAGAAATGTATATCTTTATGATCTGGCTGAATGCCTGAATGACCTGGGGCTTATTTACATCACGTCGGGTCAAATGCTCGACGCTCAAAAAGCATTCCAAGAGACGCTCGATATTCACATAAGCATACGCAGTAATCTTGGCGCACTGGCTTCGGCGCGCAACAACATCGCCTATCTGCACCATCAGATCGGGCACTATGGCGAAGCCTGGAAAGCTTATACGTTAGCTCTTGAAAACGCGAGGGCAGCAAACCGCCCACGCGAGCAGATCGCTATTCTTAGTGGCCGCGGAGCTTTACTGCTCGATCTGGATGAGATCGAAGAGGCGCGCACGAATTTCGAAGAGGCGATCAAATTGGGCAGCCAAGCGGGAGAAAAACAAGAGCTTATTCCTTTTTACATGAGCATGGCGCGCCTAGAACGAGCGAGTAGTAGTCATAATGAAGCGATGGCGTGGTTGCGGAAGGCGGCAACTACGAAGGGGAGTTTTGACAAAAATGAATATGCAGTTGAAATGGGCGGTATTTACGCTGAAATGGGGCAGAACGAGCTTGCCCTGAAACAGTTTGATATCGCCATGATCGGCTGGTTGAGTGCAAGGAACCCGCAGCAAAGCCAGGTGCTGGCGGCATTCCTGGCGGCGGATATTTATTTTCAAAAGAAGAATCTGCAAAAAACTAGAAGCTTGCTCGAACGTGCGTTGAAGGGCTCAGCCCAATTAGGCTACGACGAATTCCTAGTGGTAGCGGGACGGCGAAAGCGCGAGCTGTTGGATAAAGCCGCAAGCGCATTTCCATCTCCCCAGATGGCTAACCTGGTCCGTCGAGTTGAGGAATTCCGGCCCGGCAAGGCTGCGCTCGAAATTGCAGCGCCAGTTGCCGAACTGCCTCCATTGAACCTTGAGATCCAGGCGCTGGGAAACGGCGAGATCCGCCGAAACGGAGAGCTTATTTCTGCGGCCACCTGGCGTTCCTCGCGAGCCCGGGCGCTGTTCTTTTATATTATGGATAATGCCAAAGTTCGAAAAGAAGCCATCGGTTTGGATTTTTGGCCGGACTTCAGCGCGGGCAAGATCAGCAGCAACTTCCACGCCACGCTGTGGAGGGTGAGGCAGGCAATTGGCTTTAAAGATGCTGTGCTCTTTGAAGACGACGCGTACCACATCAATCCATCTATCCGCATTTGGTACGACGTGGCCGAATTCGAGAATTACCTGCGTCAGGCTTCGGCTCTGCGAACTTCGAACACCACCAGAGGCGAGCTGCTGCGCCAAGCCGTAAACCTGTACAACAGCCCCTATTTACAGGATATATATATGGAATGGGCAGACCGCCGCCGGGAACAACTGCGAAACTCGTACCTGGATGCACTATTTGAGCTAGCCGGGCTCGAGGGCCGCAACAAGCATTATCGCGATGCCAAGGACCTATATGAAAAGATCGTGCAAGCCGATCCCTATCGAGATGAGGCACATTTTGCGCTCATGAAATGCCTGGTGGATTCGGGATCTCCCTCTGCAGCCATCGCCCATTTCAAACGCTATAAATCCCTACTACGTAAAGAGCTAAATGCCGAGCCGCTGCCGGAATTACAAAAGTATTATGATCAACTAGCTGTCAAGGTCTAAGGAGGTGCACTGACAACATTAAGCCGTTTTCCCAACTAACATCCATCATTGCTGCATACAAGGCTGCTCATTTCGGGTGGCCTTTTTTGTCCGCTGGCGCTCATAGCTACGTTCATAGGGGTTGACCTAAAATCGCGTCTCATCAACCAACTATATTGGAGGTCGAAATGATTACGAAATTTGCTTTTGCTCACCCGATTGGCGGGGGCGTTGGTACTGGCCCTTCAGCGGATTACCCCATCGGTGGTGGCGTTGGAACCAGCCCAGAGGCTTGCTACCCGATCGGTGGCGGCGTTGGAACCGGCCCAGAGGCTTGCTACCCGATCGGTGGCGGCGTCGGCACATCTCCCACTCTATAAACTCAGTTACATATCCATAAAAGGAGCTCTGTCATGTCTAAACTCAAATTAAATGCCATTGCTGCACAAGCTTTGTTGGACAAGGATTTCAAGACAGCTTTACTGAGCGGCCGCGGCCAGGAAAAACTGGGCGCTTTCCAGCTCAACGAAGAAGAAATGCGCGCCGTGACCTTCATCCAGGCTATGGACCTGGACCAGTTCATGCGCCGCTTGGGCAGCCTGATCCAGATGGCGCCCGCGCTGGGCTGAGTTCGTAGTAGTTCTCAGCTTCAGTAGTTCTGCGCATTTAACTGTTTCGTTTGGGTGAGGGGAGGGGCAACTCTGCCCTCACTTGCGTTCTTAAGTGATCGGCATGCGCCGGATCCGTAAGTCTAGTACTGCGTTGAAGGAAACATCGCACCCGACATCGCTGCTACCCGCCCTTAAACGTGAGAAGGTCGTGCCGAAAAAAGGACGTAAATCAAAGAAGGGGACGTTGCCAGACTTTAGCGCACAGATCGAGCAGGCCGTTGAGGCCGTGCTCGTTTTGGACGGCAGCGGCAATATAGTCGACGCCAATCACAATGCGTCCCTGCTCTTGAAAATAGACCGGGATGACATTGCTAAGCTAAGCATCGCAAGGATAAGCGCCCGCAAACAAGGCGGCGCACGCGGCAAGAAACTCTTAGCCGAAAAGATGGCCCAAGCCTTTAAAGGGCAAACGCCGATCTTTGAATGGATCTTTGAAACTCCGTCGGGCCAGCCCGTCATTTGTGAAATGCAATTGCTGCGGCTGGTAATAAAGGAAAAAGATTTGATCAGAGCAAACATTATCAACATTACGCCGCGCAAAGAAGTAGAAAACTGGCGGCTGCAAGCGTCGGGGGCTGAAATGGAGGCCACCGATGAGCTTGCCGCGCTGGCGCTGGCCGGCGCGAGCGTAGCCTCGAGCCTCGAGCTCAACAAAGTGCTGCAGGTGCTGGCCCATCAGCTCACTCATTTGTTGGATGTGCAAACGTGCATCCTTGCAGATTGGCAACATGAATCCAAAACTCTGAAAACAAGGCTGGAGTTCGTGAATCAAGCTGCGCGCACGCCAGGGACGAACGGCAAGATCACGCAACTAGCCGGTCAGCTGGATGTCGCCAAGGTCATCAAAGAAATTAAGCCCTTGCAAAAGCGCGACGACGATGCCACTCTAACAGCCAAGGAAAAACGTGCGCTCAAGGAAGCGGGCGTTTCGACATTATTGTTGCTGCCGCTAATCGCACAGAGCAAGACAATTGGGCTGGTCGAATTACAAGATAAGCGCCAGCCGCGCAGCTTTAGTGATCACGAGATCTATTTAGCGCAGACGCTTTGCCACCAGGCTGCGGTGGCCATGGAGAACGCGCGATTATTTCAATCCACGCGGCGGCAAGTGAAGGAACTAACCATTCTGCATCAAGTGGCCACAGCCACAGCGGCCGCCACCAACGAAGACGAGCTCATCGAGCGCGCCACGCAGCTGATTCGCGAAAGCATTTACTCCGATAACTTTGGCGTGATGCTGCTCACACCTGACGGCAACGAGCTCGCCATTCACCCTTCTTATGAATCGGCGGCCGAAATCGTAGGCAAGAAGATCCCTTTAAACGAAGGTGTCACCGGCCGTGTAGCAGCCACTGGCAAGCCTATGCGCCTGTCTCTTAAACAATCTCCGAGCCCACGAGACTAGCGC
>JBKJWG010000282.1:0-11209 GCA_046716985.1 Anaerolineales bacterium
GTCCACCAGATCGACCAAGTAACCATGCTGGTCGAGTTGGCTGCCTTCGAGGCGCAGCTCGAGCAGGTACGCGTGAGAGTGCGGCTCATTCTCGGCGCCCCAATCTCCGCCAATTAAATGATGGCGAGCCTCAAAGCGGCGCTGCAATGCCAGGGTGAACAAAGCGTTAGAAAATTGGCGGGTTGGGGATGATCACGTACCAGGTGTAATACAGGGCCACACCCAGTGCGGTGGTGGTGAGATAAAGCGCGTAGGCGGTGCGCATGAACAATTTGTAATTGTTGAAGCGCAGGAATTTGGGCACGAGTTTGTGGCCGCGCAGCACCACAAAGTTGCCCAGCAGGAACGCTACCAGGCCGACCGCGGCGTGCGCCATGGTTACTTTATAAAAGACAGCTTCGCGCGGGCCGCCTTCATCTCTGATCACGAACTCGCGATAAGGCAGCAACATCAGCCACAACACCAGGATCACGTTGATCACTGCTCCCGTTGTCTGCACCCATTTGTGCACGTCATACTTTCCGCGCACCGCCAGAAAAAAGCCGATGCTGAACAGCGTCACCACCAGCAGGCTGAGTGTCAGGGTCATATCGGCGGCAAAATTAGCGTTGGTGCCCAGGAAACCGGGGGAGTGCAGGAGCTCGATCATAGCGAACCTCCGATGACTATCTAGTATCTAGTTTTACTATGAAAGCGCAATTATTCAAAATCAGTAGGTCAAAAGCACGCCCAAGGTTTCGGCGGGCTTTTGCGCAATTTGGACGTAAGCCTGCGCAGCTCGTGCAAGCGAGAAGCGGTGGGTGATCAGCTGGCTAGGCTTGATCGCCGCCAGCATGATCCAGGCCACCTCGAAGCGCCGCGCCCGGTCCCAGCGGCCAGTCAACGCAGGCTCGATGTGGCTGACCTGGCTGCTGATCAACTTGATGCGCCCGCGATGAAAATGGCCGCCCAGGTCGATCGGCGCGCGGCGCTGTCCGTACCAGGATCCGATCACAACGCGCCCGTTTTCGCCCACCAGCGACAATGCCAAGTCGAGCGCCTCAGGGCGGCCAGTAAGTTCGTAGACCAAGTCTGCGCGACGCGGGCCGAGCCTGCCAAGTGCCTCATCGATTCCCGCGTCGGGATCGAAACATTCTTGAGCAGCAAGTCTCTTCGAGAATTCGCGGCGTAATGGATAACGATCGAGTGCAATCAATTTATCGAGCGGATGCTTAGCCAGCAGCGCCGTAGTAAGCAAGCCCACCACGCCCTGCCCCAACACGATCACGTTCTCTCCCAGGCGCGGGTCACCGTCCAAGATTAGATTAGTCGCCGTCTCCACGTTCGGAAGAAAAGCCGCGTCTTCGTCGCCTATTTCATCGGGAATAATTTGAATATCTTGGACGTTCGCATTCAAAGCTGTTTCATGCGGGTTGAAGGCGAACACCCGTTTGCCTTTCCAACTGGCATCAACACCTTCTCCAACGGCGGCCACCTGGCCTACCGCGCAATAGCCATATTTGAGCGGGTAAGTCAGGTTTCCGCTTAGCGCCGGGAGGCTGGCGTCCGCGGGCAGGCCGGCTGGCAATTCGTCGCGATAAACCAGCATCTCTGTGCCCGCGCTGATAGCCGAGCAAATAGATTCCACTTGCACTTCGCCCGCGCCGGGAACGCCAAGTTCTTCCTGGCGCAGTTCGAGCTTTTCTGGCCCAACAAAATAAAGGCTGTCTCGCTTCATACCGCGGCTCCATCCAGGCGGCCGAACAAGATCATGTCTTTGCCGGCATCCTCAATTTGCACGTCCTTCATGCGCGGCATGGCGCCGTCTTTGTTTGAACCTTGCTGCGGGATCTTGTAGCCGTTCAGATATATGGGAGCTATGGTCACCATAGCTCGATCGGCCAGGCCAGCCGCCAAAAAACTGCTGATCACGCGCCCCCCACCCTCAACCATGAGGCTGCCTATGCCCAACTCGTCCAAGCGGGCCAGCATTTGTGGTAGATCAACCCATTTGGAATTGGCAGCTTGGCGCTCGACGCGCACGCCGATTGCCTCTAAGTCTTTTTGGCTCTGGACATCTGCTTCAGCGATGCAAAAAACCCATGGCTTTTGCTTGCTCGTCAGCAACTTCGCTTGAAGGGGCAGGCGCAGGCTGCTATCGAGCACCACCACCTGCGGGTCTTTGCCTGTCGCCAAACGCACATTCAACAGAGGATCATCCGAGAGCACGGTGTCAATGCCGATCAGAATAGCATCGTGGGCGGCACGCAAGTCGTGTGTGAACTTTAGGCTGTCTGGGCCGCTGATCGCGGTCGCCTGCCCGCGGCGGCTGGCGATGCTGCCATCCAGACTTTGAGCATAGCTCAGCGTAACCAAGGGCCGCCCCGCGTGGCTGATCGTTGAAGTTTGTTTTAGCCAGCGCTCAAGCAGCGCCATTGGTCGAGGGATTGTGATCGCCTTTGGGAAATTCAAGCATGTGCTGCATGCGCTCGGCTTTGGTGTTCAAGTAACGGGCGTTCTCGGGATTTATCTCGCCTTGCAAAGGCAGGCGTTCGACCACATCGATGCCAAGGCGCTCCAGTTCTTCGATCTTGTTGGGATTGTTGGTCAGTAAGGCAATGCGCTCGATGCCCAGGTCTTTCAGGATCCACGCAGCCAAGTCGTAATCGCGATCGTCTGCCTGGTGGCCAAGCGCCAAGTTGGCATCCACTGTATCCATTCCCTCGTCTTGCAGATTGTAGGCGCGCAGTTTGTCGTGCAGACCAATGCCGCGGCCTTCCTGCCGCAGATAAATCAACACGCCGCGCCCTTCTTCTGCGATCCTTTCAAGGCTCAGCTCCAACTGTTGGCCGCAGTCGCAGCGCAACGAACCCAGCACTTCGCCGGTGAGGCATTAGGAGTGCACGCGCACCAGTACGGGCTCGCCGTTGGCGATTTCACCCAGGACCAAAGCTAAATGTTCTTTTCCATCCAGGCGGTTATCGTATAAATGCAGTTCAAATTCCCCGTAGCGAGTGGGTAATCGCGAGCTGACCACTCGTTCAAAGTGTGCGTGGGCGGCCATGTGCTTACCTGGCGGCATTCTAATGCCTAGCTCTTTGAGCGTCTATAGGCGTTTAGGCCAGCCGTGCCGCCGAGCAGCAAGCCAACAATAGCAAAGACGATATCGCGGGCGCGGATGAGCAAAGCGAGCCCCAAGCCATAAGCCGGGTCAAAGCCCAAGGCTTGCATAGCAAACACCTGGCTGGCTTCGAGCGCGCCCAGGGCGCCGGGGGTAGGCACCCATAGCGCTAAACGGCCCGCAACGACGAGGGTGACTAATTGTGTAACGGTTACGGTGAGACCAAGGAAAAAGATCATGAGCCAAAATTCAAGAAATAAGGCCGCCCAGATAAGCACAGATAAAAACAAGCCTTGAATGAACAGGATAGGTTTTTCGCGCACCAGACCACTCAATTGTTCTTCGGCGCGCCGTAAGCCTAGAACAAAACCGATGTTTACCTTTGCGAGGATCAACCCAAAAGGCAGGACTCCGAAACTTAGAAGCACAAAATAGAGCATGGGGACCAACAGAAACACAACAGAAGCGGTTAAGGCTTGGCGCAACGACAAAATGTCAAACAGACCGCTGTTTAAGATTAAGGCGATGCCTGTCGCTAGCACCGCAAAGTTGCTCAAAAAAGTGATGCCGCGATCCAAAGCAACCGAGGCCAGCGCCTGGCTGCCTGGGATCTTGTGGCGCTGGCGCAGGAACAAGACCTGTACAGGCTCGCCGCCAAAGTGCTGACCTGGCGTGAGATAGCTAATCGCAAAGCCGGCCAGGTAGTAGCGTGCCGCAGCCAGATAAGTTACCGAATAGCCTTGTGCGCGGATGATCTGCCACCAGCGCAAAGCGAAAAGCAAAACGATGGCGCTATTCAGCAGCAGGATTGTTACCACCTGCCAGGCCTGCAAGCCCGCCAGAACACGGACAACATCCTGAAGCGGGACGGCACGCAAAGCTAGGAACAAAAGCAAGACTGCTACCAGTAGAGCAATGACAGTAAGTGCAACGATTCGCAATCGGGCGGGAGTCATGCCGCCCGCTTCTCGCCGAGGCGGCGAGTGATGAGGATTTTTTCCGGTTCCCACAAATTAAACTTACCCATACCCAAATACAGCAACGCGGTAAGGCTGAACAGCAAAACGAAATCGGCAAATTCGATCGTGTTGCCCTTTAGTCGCGTCGTAGTTTCGATGAGCGCAAGCATAGCCATTGGGCGGCCTGCAATGCCAAAGAGGAAGCAGAAAGCTGCAAGTAATTCGAAGATAAAATATGGACCGTTTAAGCCAAACAGCACCAGCCGACGAACTAGGAGTGCAACTACGACAACGCGCAACAGGAGTGTTATTCCCGTGATTACCTGTCTGACTAAGATCGCAAATTTTGTCAGTTTGCTATTCGCAACGACTCGGCCGCTAATTTGCAGCCAGTCGTAAAGAAAGTTTCCGAGAAATGGCAGCATGGTCAGTGTGACGATAAAGTTAGTGGCTGTTGGTGAAAAGATGGGCGCTAGCAGCGCGGTAACAATGCCCATTTGCACGCCGGCAAAAGGCCGCCGTATTTGGTTGCTTGCTAGTTGCTTAACTCGCAAGCCTAACCGCCGGCGCAGCCAGATTGCAGCCACGTAGATATAACGGGCCAAGCCCACCAAGGCGAACCACCAGCCAACCTGCCCATAGTGAATTACGAGCAGCGAGTTCACCAGCATACCGCGGCCATCGAGATCCAGATCCAGTTTGGCACCCAGCTCGGTGGTTATCCCCGAACGCCGCGCCAAATAGCCATCGAACAGGTCGCTCAGATTAAACGACAGGGCAAGCGCGAACGGCAGCCAGGCGAGTCCACCTTGCGTCCGCGGAATAACTAGAAAGCCGGCCAGCAAACTTAGTAAGAGCAGGCGCGTCGCAGTAAGCCACAGACCCAAGCCAAAACGCGGCGACAAGCGTTTTGTGCCGACGGTTATGTTCTTGCCAAAGTCGAAGAAAAGAATCACTAGTTGATAGGCCAACGCGCCTACAGTTAACGAGAGCCAAGTCACCGCGGCTTGTGCGGATAAATTAAGTTTCAGTAAGAAATAAAAAACGAGAACTGCAAGAAACCAAATAAAAGAGAGAATCGCCCAGCGCTGTCGCAAGCTGCGCAGGGCACGCTCGTTTGCCGCCACCCGGCGAATTCTAACATCGCGCACTTTATGGCTTGGCGGCTAGTTCAACTGGGCTTGCCTTCCCAATGCTTTCTCATGGCTTCTAAATGATGAGCTACCACCTCTTTTCCATCTATCGAACCTAGCTCAAGTTGATCGCGCGGAAAGAAACCGAAGCGTTGGCCTTCGGTTAATTTCACCTCATTTAGTTCGCCCTCTACAAAATAGTGATAGATGAAATATTCTTTATCGGTCGAGCGATGATAACTTTGCAGGAATTTCATCTTGGCCCGATCTAGAATGCAGGTCAATTCTTCTTGCACCTCACGCACCGCCGCCTGCAGCGGTTCTTCGCCCGCCTCAGCGTGGCCGCCAAATAACCCCCAGCGATCCGAGTTGGCAATCGTGGCGACATTGCCGCGCAGCTGCAAGGCAACGCGTCCCTGAGCGTCCTCCAGGATAACAAGAGAGATCAGTATTTTGGTGCTCACAATCGGATTGTAATAAAAAGCCGCAGAAATTTCTGCGGCTTTATTTATCTTGCACGTAGACACGCGGCACGCGCGTGTTGATGTTGGTAAGTATTTCATAGGGAATCGTGCCAGCCCATTGAGCCAGATCTTGGACTGTGATTTTTTCCTTGCCACTCTCCCCCACCAAGGCCACCTCGTCCTCATTGAAAGCAGAGTCTTGCTCAATGTTCACCATGAATTGATCCATGCAGATCGTTCCAACCACAGGGTAGCGTTTGCCATTGATAAGCACCTGGGCCTTGCCTGACATGCCGCGAAAGTAACCGTCACCATAGCCGGCCGGAACAGTCACCACGCGCACCTCATGGTCGCTCTGCCAGGTGGAGCCGTAGCTCACCGGGTGCCCCGGTCGCACTACTTTGAAATAAACCACCCGCGAAGTCCAAGTGAGCGCGGGCTGCACCTGCACGGTCTGTTTGGCTTGTACGGAGGGGTACACACCATATAGCAGAATGCCGGGGCGCACCATGTCCAGCCAGCTTTCGGGCAGTTGCAGCACCGCGCCCGAGTTGGCTATATGGCGCAGCGGCGTGGGCAGGCTGCGCTTTTCATAAAAGCGCAGCACATCTTGAAAGCGCTCAAGTTGCAATTTCGCCGAAGCGAGATCGGCCGCGGCGGAATTGGCGAAATGCGAGAAGATACCCTCGACTTCAACGTGTTCGCATTTCAGAGTTGCATTCAGCAGATCTTCGGCGCTGTAATAATGCACGCCAATGCGCTCCATACCAGTATCGATCTTCAGATGCACTTTGGCGCGCACACCGGCCGCCGTGGCGGCTGCCTCGACCTGCTCCAATTTTTGCAGCGAAGGGACGGTGATGGTGAGATCATGCTTCAAAAAGAGCGCCGCCTGGCTGCCCAACATGCCGCCCAGCACCAGAATGGGCGTAGTGATGCCGGACTCGCGCAATAAGATACCCTCTTCAAGATAAGCTACGCCGATCATGCTAACGCCGAGTTGCTGCATATGCTGCCCCACCCGCACGAGGCCGTGGCCGTAGGCATTGGCCTTGAGGATCGGCATTACCACCGCCGCACCCACGTGCTGCTGGACGGCGCGGTAATTGTGGGTCAGCTTCTCCAGGTCGACTTGCACGTGAGTCGGGCGCAGACCCTCAGCGGTGCTTATGGTGGGATGGTTGCTAATTTGCATCGCGATTATTTTATCGGCTGGCTTCTCATCAACGAGCGAGCCAACGCGCTAGCCTGCTGGCGGTCGGCCACTTCGCCGGCGGCCTGCGCCTCGCGTAGCGCTTCGAGGATCTCGCCCACTTTGGGGCCGGGCTTGAGCCCAAGCTCGGCCATTAGCTCATCCCCGTTCAGCAGAACAGGCGGGTCGACGCTGACCTGCGGCTGCTCGTAATAGGCTTCCAGCAAGGCGCGCAAAATGTCTAGGTGGCGGGCCAGCTCGTCCTCGGGCACCGCGGCGCCGTATTTGCCCAGCAGATCGGCTAGCGAGAGCAGGCAAATGTCCACCCCAGCCGCGCCGGTATCGCGGAAGAAGCGATAGATAGCGCGGCGGCTGGGCAGCCCAGTTTCTTTGGTGAGCAAGAAGGGGCGTCCGTGATGTTTAACCACTGTGTGCAAATAATCCATTTCGGCTGAACTCAAATGCAAGACTGCTGTCTGCATATCCATAATCTCGGCGCTGCGCGCTTCATGCTCGATAAAGCGGATGCGCCCGCCGGGTTCGACGCTGCGAGCCAGCGCCTTACCGGCGTCGTGAAATAGCGCTGCGAAAAGCAGCAGCGCGCGCCGCGGCCGCTCCGGCACCAGTTCCTCCGCCATTAGCTTGCTGATCTGGCCGCGATAGCGGCCCAGGCGCAGTACGATCAGCCCGCTTACCAGATCCGCGGCGCCTTCTTCGGGATAGTGCCCGTCGAGGACGCGCAAAACCACGTCGAGCTTATCGAGAGCTTGCAACGTGTGCTCCCAAACGTTAAAGACGTGCGGGGCAGATTGCTCGACCCCCTTGAGCTTGATTAGTTCCGGGAAGATGGGCTGCACGGCGCCGAGCAGATCAAGAGCGCGAATTGAGGTAGCCAGCTTGGGCGCCTGCAGCAAGCGGAAAATTTCATCGCGCAAGCGCTCGGCGGAGACTTCGTTTAGTCTCTTGGCCGCCGCGCGCATACGCTCGCGCGTTTCTTTTTCTATCTTCATTCCAAACGTAGCCGCCATGCGCACCGCGCGCAGCACGCGCACAGGGTCGGCTGCGAACGAAACGGGGCCGCTGGCGCGCAAAATCTTAGCGGCCAGGTCGGCCGCTCCGCCCAGCGGATCCAGCAATGCATTCGGCTGGCGCAGGTCGATGGCCATAGCATTGATGGTCAGGTCGCGGGCAGCCAGGTCGGCGTCGATATCGGCGCCTTGCAGCGTGATGAAATCAAGCGTCAGGCGCGTGCCGCCTTCGTCTTGCAGCAGCACGCGGCCCGCATCGCGGTCGGGGTCGAGCGGATAGAAATCGGCCTTCAGTTGGTTCGCCACACGGCGCGCCAACGGGATGGCCGCGCCGGCAACGGCCATGTCAATATCGTGCAGGGGTCTGCCCAGCAAAATGTCGCGCACCGCCCCACCCACCAGATAAATTTCCTGGTCCTTGGGCAAGGCAGCGCGCAATCGTTCGATGACGGCGGGCAACTGAGGGGCTTGTGCAGAGGGCATATATTCGACTTGAGGCGCTTCCTTGAAGCGGGCGGCTTTAGCGGACTGCAGGGCTTGGCGCGGTGTGCCGCCCTGCCCGACTATTTGCCCGCGCAAGCGCGCCACCCAACGGCCCGAATACGGATCCGTAACTTTGGGCGGCTGCTTCTTCGGGCGCGACGGCAAGGCTACTTGGGCGGCGTGTACTTGGTTGTATCCACCACGCCGATGAAAGGCAAATTGCGATAATACTCGTCCAGATCCAGCCCATAGCCGAACACGAATTTATTGGGGATCTCGAAGCCGGTGTAGTGGATCGGCACGGTCGCCATCCTGGATTCTGCTTTATCCAACAAGCTGCAAACTTTGAGGCTGGTCGGTTGGCGCGATTCGAGCAATGCCAAGACCGAGGCGATCGTGTTGCCGCTATCCACAATATCCTCAACCAACAGCACATTGCGTCCGGAGATATCGATGGTCAAGTCCATGGTGATGCGAACCTGGCCGCTCGATTCGCGCGCCCCGGCGCCATATGACGACACCGCCATGAAGTCGATCGAGTGCGGGATAGTTATGTGACGCATCAATTCGGTGAGGAACACGACCCCGCCGCGCAGGATACAGATCAGCAGCAAGTCCTTGCCCTGATAATCGCGGCTGATCTCGGCGCCCAGCTCAGGGATGCGCTTTTTGAGTTGCTCCTCCGTGATCAGGACTTCGGAAAGCAGGTCTTGATATGGGCGCGGCAAGCTCATTCGATCTAGGCGGGCACTTCGTGATGGATGCGGCAGCGGGCTTCGTACATCTCTGACGCGCCTACGATGACGATCGGGTCATTGTAGTGAGCTGGCTTGCCGTCTACTAAGCGCTGGGTGCGCGAAGCGTCTTCGCCGCACACCATGCAAATGGCGTGCAGCTTGTCTACGTGCTCAGCCTGGGCGGTCAGGGCCGGCATCGAGCCGAACGGTTCGCCGCGGAAATCTGTATCCAGGCCAGCCACGATCACGCGCAGACCGTTGTCAGCCAGCAAATTGACCACAGCCACGATCTCGGCATCCAGGAACTGAGCTTCATCGATGGCGACCACGGTGGTGTCGTCCTTCAATTGGGCGCGGATATCGGCGGCCTTGTCGATGGGCATTGCGTCGAATTCGCTGCCGGCATGCGAGGTGACCTTGGCTTCTGCGTAGCGAGTGTCTATCTTGGGCCTGAAGACCTGGATCTTTTGCTTGGCGATCGTGGCGCGCCGCAAGCGCCGGATGAGTTCATCCGTCTTGCCGCAAAACATGGAGCCGGTGATCACTTCCAGGGAGCCATTGTGAGCATTCATATCACCTCGACCGGACTCGTATATCTAAGCTAGTTTACTTGAACTCTAAAGGCTTATCAACCAAAACCATCGAGAAACAAAAAGCGCGCCGCAAAATCCGGCGCGCTTTTCAGTTCCAAAGATTAGCTTACGCAGCCGTCTCTTCTGTTTCGGTTTCGGCTGTGCCTTCGGGCAAGCTGAAGCCGGCGCGCTTAAGGGCCTTCTTGGTGTCGGCCAGGCCTTTGCGGCCCAGGCCTTCGATCTGCAGCATGGCTTCGTCACCGGCGGCCAGGCGTTCGATGAACTGCCCAGCTGTTTCGATGCCGGCGCCCTTGTAGGCGTCCAGCGTGCGCTTGCCCAAGTCCAAGTCAGCCAACGGGCGGGTCGGCGAGGTGCGGGCTGTGGCCGCAGCTTCCTTGCTCTTCTTGTATTCTGTACGCACTTCAAGGCGTTTGTAGAAGCGATCGACCTGGCCTTCGGTGTCGATAATGCGCTGCTCACCTGTATAGAACGGGTGGCAGTTGGAGCAAATGTCCACGTGAATTTCAGGTTTGGTTGAACCAGTCGTCCAGGCGTTGCCACAAGCACAAACTACCTTGGCCTCTGGATAATATTTGGGATGAATGTCAGCTCTCATATGTTGCTCCTTTCATAGCGCCGCTCAGATCAGGCGCTTTCAACTATTACTTGACCGGCTCCACGCTGACGCGCTTCTGCCCGCCGGAAATCGTTTCGTAGACTACGTGGCCATCGATGGTGGCAAAAATTGTGTAATTGCGCGCCAGGTCGACATTGCGGCCGGGGCGGATGCGGGTGCCATTCTGGCGCACCAAAATGCTGCCGGAGCGCACCAGTTCACCCGCGTAGCGTTTGACGCCCAATCGCTGGGCATGGCTATCTCGTCCGTTGCGGCTCGAGCCGCCGCCTTTTTTATGTGCCATCTCTTACTCCGAATTCTATCGTTATTTCTTCTTAGGTTTCGACTTGGCTTTGCTGGCCTTCTTGGCCGCGGCTGTCGGCTTGCGCCGCACCGCGGCTTTGGGCTTCTCCGCCTTGGCTGCTTCTGTTTTGGGCTCGGCCTTGGCCTGACCCTTCGCGTCGATGCTGTCGATCATCAGGCGGGTCAGCTGCTGGCGATGGCCGGTCTTGACGCGATAGCGGATCTTGGGTTTGTATTTGAAGACCGAGATCTTAGGCCCCTGATCCAGGGCAACCACGGTCGCACCGACTTTGGCGCCGGACAGAGTTGGCGTACCAACCAGAACTTTCTCGCCGTCTGAGATCAATAAGACGTCGCCTAGCTCGACTTTCTTACCGACCTCGTCGGCCAGGTCATAGACCTCGATGGTCTCGCCTTCGACGGCCTTATATTGCTTGCCGCCGCTTTGGATAATGGCATAACGCATTGAACGATTTCTCCGGGTTTCCTGAATTCAAAAACAAACCCCAGCAATCTTCTGCCGGGGCAGAGCGCCCTATTGTAGAGCGGTGGCTATTATAAGGAGGGAAGCGGCAACTGTCAACGGGCGGCGCGGGTGCGGGCGATCAGGATGGGCATATCC
>JBKJWG010000283.1:0-2621 GCA_046716985.1 Anaerolineales bacterium
CCGCGCCAGCGCGGCAGCAGCGAGGCGTGCACATTGATGCTTCCATGCGGCGGCAGGTCCAGCGCCTCGGGCCGCAAGATCTGGCCGAAGGCCGCCACCACGATCACATCCGGCGCCCAGGCGCGCAGCTGCGCCATAGCCTCAGGCTCGCGCAGCCGCCGCGGCTGGATGAGCGGCAAGCCAAGCTCCTGCGCTAGCGCCTTCACTGCCGGCGCAGCCAGCCGCTTGCCGCGGCCCGCCGGCCGGTCGGGCTGCGTTACCACGCCGGCCACCTCGTAATTGGCCGCCAGCGCCCGCAGGGTTGGCAACGCAAAATCGGGTGAACCCATAAACACTACGCGCTCGGTCATAGCGGCATTCTAGCATCCAGGGGTTGCTTATGGTGTTATAGATCGTGAAATGTTCAAAAGATTTGAACCATCCAAACAAACGCCTTGGTCGCGTTTTAATTTTCATTACTCTTTTGATCGTAGTAGGGCAATTAGGAGGTTGCCTTGGGGAGTTTAACAGGGATGCCCCAGATAATAATTTGCTGCGTCTACTCATTCCCTTTTATATTCTGGCTGGGCTTTTGGGTTTTGTTTCGGGCTTGCTGGCCATATTCAAATTACCCACCGATCAAAGACTATTAAAGTAGCCACATTCTTTTTGGCGTTTTCTTGCCTGGCCATATCTATGCTTTACATTCTTGGAGCGGCACTATGGCTCACCTGCGGTATTTCGGGTGGTTGCTAGGGTAATGTGAATTTGAAAGATTTGACCCTTAGGCGGCACTCTATGGAAGTTGCGTAACTTAGCCACAAATAGGGCGTTATAACTATTGTCTAAGCTACGATTTGCACTACAATGTGGATAACGTTCAACTAATCAGATAAGGAGATCTTCTTATGACCACTGGTTCCGCTTCAGTAACAAGTGACGACAAGCTTTGGGCAGCCCTCGCCTACGTGTTCACCCCAATCATCCCGATCATCCTGCTATTGTTGGAAGACAAGAAAAATCGCCCATTCATCAAACAACACAATATGCAAGCTTTGGTGTGGGGCGTGGTGTTTTACATCATCGTCTCAGTCACCAGCGTCTTTTTGATCGGTTTGTGCATTTGGCCGCTCGGCGTGTTGGCCCAGCTCTACTGGGCTTATCAGGCCTTCCAAGGCAAGTCAGTTAACATCCCTGTGATCACCGATTTGGTCAAGAACCAGGGCTGGGCCTAGAATTTCCAGCTCATCGAGAATAAAAAGCCTGTCCGAATGGACGGGCTTTTTTTATTGGTTTTTATATTAGAATGACACGGCAGAATAAAAAAATGCCGCCAAAGGAAGTAAGCATCAAGAACGTCGCACGGCCCAGCAACGTAAAGGCCATCGGCATCATGACCATCGTCAGCGGCGCGGTCAACATTGTCGCCAGCCTTAGCCTTAGCTTTACCGTGGTCCTCACGCTGGTAGGAGTGGTCTGCCTTCCTGTTACCCTGCTTCCCGCCGTGCTCGGCATCTTCGAAATCCTGTACGGAATCAAGCTGCTCGCCAACCCACCCCGGCCGGTCCAGCCCTCCAAAACCATTGCCATTCTGGAGGTCGTCACCTTCCTCTTTCTGAACGTGATCTCCGGCGTCGTCGGCATTCTGGCGCTAGTTTTCTACAGCGATCCAGAAACCAAAGCCTATTTTGAAGCCATCAATTCATAACCAAGGAGAAAGGAAAAATATGAACAACAAGACATTGTTATACGCAGCAGGGGTCGCAGGCGTTGTCACCGGCCTGCTATCCGGTATTCCCATCATCAGCCTGCTCAATTGCATTTTCTGCGCTTGGCTTTGGATCGGCGGGGCGGCATCTGTGTGGCTTTACAACAGCCGCGCAGGCGGTTCGTTGACCCCGACCAACGGCGCCTTGGTTGGCGCCGCCACGGGCTTGGTGGCCGCGGTTGTTAGTGCCGTTCTTGCCACGGTTTTCGGCGGCCTGAGCGCTGTAGCCCTTAGCCAGCTGGACCCTGAAATGCAGCAATACATACCGGATTTCGCCGGCAATCTTTTAACTGGTGCCTTTAGCTTGGCGCTCAGCTTCGTTTTCTACGCCATCTTCGGCGCGCTGGGCGGCCTGATCGGTGCCTCGATTTTCAAGAAGAAGTAACCAACAGTCGCAACAATAAAAACCTTCCTTGACTTTATGCTTCTCGCCTCTTAGAATCGGCCCACAATTTAACGAACGCCCGGGGAGAAGTTTGACCCTTAGCTCTTCGCAAGCGAATAGCTAACTGCTCAAATACCGAAGGGGCAAGCTGCGGTTGAAACATACCGCCAGCGAAACTCTCAGGTAAAAGGACCCGGCGTTCGCACAAACTCTGGAAATTTAGGCAATCCAAACACGGCTGACGCCGGGTTTGATTTCCTGAAACCGACGGTGCAAGCCTACGCAGAAAACCACTGCGTTCGGTGAAACTCTCAGGTCCAAAACAGAGGCGCACACGAAGTCGTGTGCGCCTTTTTGTTTGCCGCTCGCGGAGGACTTATGAAATTTCCAACTGATCTGCGTTACACCAAGAACGACGAGTGGGTTCGAACCGACAGTGAAAAAACAACTGCCACTGTCGGGGTCAGCGATTACGCCCAGGACCAGCTC
>JBKJWG010000284.1:0-2630 GCA_046716985.1 Anaerolineales bacterium
GCACACGCCACCTCTTTGCGACCTGGAGTTGCGGGATGCAGTGCGCGCCTACACCGCGCTGGGTGAAATAATGGCAGTGATGAAAGAGGGTTTTGGGATTTACGAGTAGTCCACCGAAATTTAATTGCCTTAGGAGAGAAGTGAAGAAACGCTTTGCCATTTTCGCCTTAGTTAGCATTTTGCTGCTGGGCGCTTGCGCGCCAGCCCTCTCCCAACAAGATATCCAGGGCACTGTGCAGATCATGCTGGCGCTGACTGCGCTGGCCGAGCAGACCCAGCAGCCAGCGGCAGCCACGCAAACGCTGGCCCCTGCGCCACCTGAAGCGGCCACCTCCGAGCCCACCTTAGAGCCTGCCACCGAGACCCCTCCGGAGGCAGTGGTTGTATTCCAGGATATTTTCGGCGGCGCGGAGGCCCAGATCAGAACGAGGATCGTGGAGCCGTTCGTCCTGTATTACCGCGACCAGCCCGACTACCCGGCGCTGCTCACGATCACTATCTCGATCGTGCCGGATGTGCCCGGCTATCCCTATAAGGCCGAAGCCATCTTTGAAACCGGTATCACCAGCGGCTTTCTGATCGGCGTGCAGGACGGACTGGTGGACTGGTGGCTGCCCGAGTGCATGTATAGCTGCGGCTTCAGCGATAGCTTCCGCGCCGCCTACCCTGAGATCGTTGCAATCATGGAGCCTTAGCCGGGACAAGGCACCAAAAACACGATGCCGCGGCTGCTGGATGCGTCCGCAGCGGCGCGTGGGCTTCAACCACGCAACCTGCCCTGAGCGAAGCGAACGGGCGACCCTGGGTGAAATAATGACCGTGATGGAGGAAGTGTTCGGGATCTACGAGGAAAGCACGCAGTTTTAGTTAGCCTAGATGCGAAGTCGCCCTTGAACTTCGTTAGCATAGAACCAAAAGGAGGCAGGTTAACCTGCCTCCTTTTTTTTTATGCCATTCGCTGCCCCAAGTATTTATTCGGCTACAAACTCAAAGTTGCCTTTTATTTCGCCGCTTGAAAAATCAAAATTGAAGACGTAGCGCAGGTCAGAAAGCTGCAGCTCCAAATCGGTCCAATTTCCGAGAGTTTTTGGATCGTCCCCGTAGTCGTTCTCATACGTCGTCACCACCACACACTCGGCGTTGACCACGCTGCTGAGCTTGAAGAGTTCACTTTCAAGGAAGAAATTGACGATCATGCCGCCCACTACTTGGCGATCGCGGGTAAGCAGGATGGCGAAGGGCTCCGCTTTGGTTTGGCTGGCATTGATAACGACTTGATCCTGTGCGCCTGTTTCCAAAGAGGCGAGGCGATCATCGGGGATGGCGGCAAAATAGGCCCCGAAGCAGCCCTCACGATTGCTGAGGTTTGACCCGCCTGCGTCGCTCTGTCCCTCCGCACTGCTCCCGGCAACAGAGCTAGTTGTCTGAGGGCTTGCACCGGCGCGGGAGATGACAATAGGCAGGAAATAAAATGCCAAACCAACGATAAGTAAGGCGCCTCCAAGAATGCCCGCCATTCGTTGGCGTTCGGCCGGCATTTCGATCTTGCCGCCGATCTGCGAACCCAGCGCCAGGGCAATAAACAGCATGCCGCCGACTACCAGGATGGTGGGCAAAGGGGTGCCGCTGATAAGATTTATGAGATCCATCTATTTATCCTTACTTAGTTGTGCGAAGATCGCCGACCTGAATAATTAGATTATAACTAGGTTTTTCGAAAAGACGCTCACGCCTTCCGCATTCGCTCAAAATACAGTCTGCCTATAAATGTCATTGGCAGCGAGGAAATTTAAAGAAACAGGGATTAGGCTCGCCGCGAAGGCGCGTCCCGTTCCCGCCAAAGGGTCACCCCGAGCCAGAACAGACCTAGGGCAAACAAGGTGCGAAACACCAAGAACGTGGTTGTTATTTCCTCGCCGCCAAACAGGACGAAACCGATAAAGCCCATCAACCCGGTTGCCAAAGGCAGCCATTTCCAGCCGCTCAAAACGGGTTTGCGTACATTTAGAATTCCAAACCAGATCAGACCCACGAGCAATAAAATTAAGCCGATCACCACGGCCAGGAAAGCAGACTCCGCATAAGGCCGCACAGACGGGGGCAGAAATTCCGCCAGCGAGGGCATGAAAGAGATATGTCCAATTGCTAACAAAATTCCACCGCCCCGAAACAACCGTAGGGACCAGCTACCAGATCCTTTCAACCGCGGCGCGTAGAAGTTGTAAAAGGCCAGGTAACCAACGATCAAGGCCAATTGGCCAATAATAATCAATACAGTATCTTGCCCGGAAATCACATCCGCCATCGGCCGGGAAAGAAAAAGGCGGCTCATTTCGTTGATTTTGTTCGCCAGAAAGAGTACGTTTCCGAACATAAAGGCAAGGCCACCCCATTGATAAAAATTACTTCTTGAAAACATATTATTTAACTCCTGGGTATGGGTGAGTTTTAGTTATTCTTATATTTACTCGACGAAATTTGGGACTAGCACGATAAGTCTACTACGGGCTTGTTGTATTTGTTGCACAATCTCTTTGATTGGGCAGGGCATGAACCAATCGGCGACCTGGTAAACGATGAGCACATTGAGGAAGTTCGGCCATGCAAGATCGTTTAGCTTCGATCAATTC
>JBKJWG010000285.1:0-3663 GCA_046716985.1 Anaerolineales bacterium
TTCCGCGCCTGCGCGGGTATAGGAATATGAATCCGTTTTGGGTATGCTGTGCTCTTCTAAGATCGATTCTCCCGTGCGCAGCTGCCACCAAGTGTCGGTGTCGACCGAAACTCGCAGCGCCATGGCAAGAATCGCCAGGAACGTGATGCCGATGACAAGCTGGCGCAGGTTCATCGCGCTTATCCTAGCATAGTCCACATGCGGGCGGCTGCGTATAATCCCGTCATGGGCCCACGCCGCTGGATGTGGATTGCGCTGGCAATATTTTTGCTTGCGGTTGTCGTCCGCCTGCTGCCTGGCCCGCGCACGGTTGACGACGCCTACATCACGTTTCGCTATGCGCGCAATCTTCTGGCTGGCAACGGTTTCATTTTCAACGCCGGCGAACGCGTCCTCGGCACCACAACTCCGTTTTTCACTTTGCTCATAGCAGCCGCTGGGTTATTGACCGGAGGCGCCCACGCACCATTCCCCGAAATCGCGCTCGCCCTCAGCGCCCTCGCCGACGGCTTCAGCGCAATCCTGCTTCTGAAGCTCGGCCAGCGACTAGGCGCCGCTTGGGCTGGCGCAGCAGCCGCGCTGGCTTGGGTGGTGGCTCCGTTCAGCGTCACGTTCGCTATTGGCGGCTTGGAAACCAGCTTGTATATATTCTTGCTGCTGGCCACATGCTGGGCCTATTTGGAAAACCGTTACTCACTTGCCGCGCTGTTGGCCGCCCTCACTTTGCTTAGCCGCCCAGACGCGCTGCTTCTCACGCTGCCACTCGCCATCGATCGACTAATTCTCGCCCCGCGCCGCGGCGAGCCACGCCCGCAGCGAAATGAAGCAATGCTATTCGCCATACCGTTGCTGGCTTGGGGACTGTTTGCCTGGGTTTATTTCGGCAGTCCCATCCCGCAATCGTTGCTGGCCAAGAGCGCCGCGTATCACTTGCCGCCGCTTTCCGCGTTCGTGCGTCTCCTTCAACATTACGCAACGCCGTTCCTTGAACATCTCACTTTTGGCCTCGGCTGGGTCAAGATAGGGTTGCTGCTGTTTCCCTTCCTTTTTTTAGTCGGCGCACGCGCCGCCTTCAAACGCAAGCGGGCCACTTGGCCGCTGGCTGCATTTCCCTGGATTTACTTTATTGCTTTTGCCGTCGCCAACCCACTCATCTTTCGTTGGTATCTCACGCCGCCGCTGCCTTTTTATTTCCTTATCATCCTCATCGGCTTGCAAACCGTATTACTGGATTTATTCAAGTATTTCAAACGTAACTCGCCACGCGTTATGAATATTGTCTACGTCTTTGTATTCATCCTTCCTTTACTTTCCCTGCGAGGCTGGACGCTGCATCCAGCCCAGCCACCCGATCGACCTGCCCCGGAAATGGCCTGGATCGAACTCGAACTACTATATAAGCAAGCTGCCGAGCGTCTCGCGCCTAGTATTGCAGCCGCGCCGCAGCCAGTGACAATCGCAGCCGGCGACGTGGGCGTGCTCGGTTATTACACGGACGCGCGCATTCTCGACTTGGTCGGATTGAATTCTCCCGAAACACTGGTCTACTATCCATTGGACGAGAATTTTTATGGCGATTTTATTTATGCAATTTCCCCCGATCTGATAATCAACGAGCGTCCTGATTACGTGGTGATTCTCGAAATTTACGGACGTTACGGCCTGCTCAAAGACGAACGTTTTCTCGCAACATATCAATTGATCGAAACTATCCCCACTCAAATTTATGGCAGCGATGGTCTGCTGATTTACAAATCTATCGATTAGTTTAACGACCCGCCGTGGTAGGAACAATGCGTGTCGATTTATGGCGTTTCAAACCAAGATTGCCACGTCGGGCAAGCGGCTTCGCCCTGCCCTCCTCGCAATGACAAGTCTTTTATGTTAAAGGATTGGCAATCAATCCCCCCCCATAATCAGATATGTTTTTTGGGAACTGAAAAGAGCGCCTTGCGGCGCTCTTATCTTTTAAGGCTCGCCCAAATATTCTTTGAGTTTCTTGCTAACGATCGGGTGGCGCAGGCGGCTGAGCGCCTGGGCTTCGATCTGACGCACGCGCTCACGTGTGACGCCCATCTTGCTGCCCACTTCCTCGAGGGTATAGGCCTGCCCGTCCAGCAGACCGTAGCGCAACTGCAGAATGCGCACTTCGCGTGGCGGCAAGCCATCCAATACTTCGCCCAAATGCTGGCGCAGCAAATTGTAGGTAGCCGAGTCGTCCGGCGCAGTGGCATCGTGGTCCTGAATGAAATCGCCCAGCACAGAGTCTTCTTCGTCGTCCGTGGGCGTTTCCAACGAAAGCGGGCGGCGCGCCACCTGGATCATGTTCTCAACTTTCTTGGCGGGCACGTCTAGCGCAACAGCCAGTTCCTCGACTGATGGGTCGCGGCCGAGGCGCTGAGTCAGTTGGTGCTGCACGCGTAAAAGTTTGTTGATCTGATCGCCCATGTGCACGGGGACGAGAATGGTGCGGCCCTGGTCGGCAATAGCGCGCGTGACCGCCTGACGGATCCACCAGGTGGCGTAGGTGCTGAACTTGTGGCCGCGGCGGTAGTCGAACTTCTTGGCGGCGCGAATGAGGCCGATGTTGCCTTCCTGGATCAGGTCCTGGAAGGGCACTCCGCGGCCCATATATTTCTTGGCCACGCTGATCACCAGACGGGAATTGGCCGTGATGAGATGTTCGCGGGCAGCCCAGCCATCTTCCACGTTGTGGCGATAGCGGGCGCGCTGGCGTTCTTCGAAGCGGCCCGAGGCCAGCACTTCGCGGGCCGTGCGGCCGCGCTCGATACGCTTGGCCAAGCTAACTTCTTCGGGGGCGGTCAGCAGAGGGACGCGGCCTACCTCTTTAAGGTAAAGGCCGATCATGTCATCGGTATCGATGTTAGCTAAATAATTGTCGTCCGCTTCCTGCTGGCGCTTGGTTTCCTTTTCCTCTTCCTCAACGTCTTCGTCGAGGCTGATCTCAGCATCCACCGGCTCGATCAGATCCGGGTCGTCTACATAAGCTACACCCGCGCCCAATAGAGCCGCAAAAGCCTCTTCCAATTTATCGACGTCGCGTTCGGCTTCGGGGAAGAAATTGAGAATATCGTCGATGGTGACATAGCCCTGTTTTTTGCCCAATTCGATCAGGCGCACCACCGCGGGATGGTCACGCTCGTGGTTCTGGTCGCGCTCGACAATTTCGTTAAGAAGGTTTTCGTTTAGCACTGGCTGCACGCTCATTTCGTTTTTCTGATTTAAGAGCCCTGGGCGTAAAAAGCCCAGCAACCACGAGCTCGTTGCTGGCCTTTGAGTAATGCTGGGGAGTCAAATATACAGCGAATCAAAGGGGCAAGTCAACAAGCAAAACCTTGACGGCCTTTTAAGGTAATTGCAGGCTTTATGCCAAACGGTTGTGGTTGGCGTGGTGGTTGTGGTCATTGAGACGGTTGTGGTTAGTGTGTTGGTGTGGTCAAATGTGGTCGATGTAGTCATTGTGGTCAGTGTAGTTGGTGTAGTTTTGGTTCATCATAGTAGTTCTGGACCTGCCTGCTTGAGCGATAGATTATGAGCCTGGTGGGCCGGGTTTGAAACCCCCCCCTAAAAAATAAAAAATCCCAACCCGTAAGAAGTTTTTTTTGTTGTGACATAAGGATTTAAATAATAAAAAAAACACAC
>JBKJWG010000286.1:0-4567 GCA_046716985.1 Anaerolineales bacterium
ATTCTGAGGCGAGCTCGGCGAGCCGAAGAATCCTCATAACGATGTCTTCGGAAAAGCCTTGTTCCGCAAACCTATACGGATATGTTCAGGAATTAGGGGATGAAGCCATCAGGGCATGTACACGGGTCCGCCGTGCACCAGGAATTCGCTGCCCACTTTTTCGACAAAGAATTGGAATTGTGAGACTGGCGGCATGGTAGTTTCATTTTCGCCACAGCATGGCCCTAGGATAAATATTGTGCCGTCCTCATTGGCGAATTCCACCCAGAACTCGAATTCCGTGTCCGAACTCTGCTCGCCGCTCACAACCTGCAGAACCTCTCGGCAGACAAGCTGATACGTGCAGGCCGCTTCCATCAGCGCAGCGCGATCCTCTGGGTCGACATCTGGGTTATTTTGGCGCAGCCAGACGTAGTAATCTTCATCGTAAGCCTGGCGCGCAACTGCCGACTCGTAGTCGCCGTTGTGCAGCGCTGAGAAATAATCGATCAATGTTTGCTGGGCGTGGTCAAGATCGCCGACCGCGGTCGGCGCGGCAGCCGCTGGGCTGCAAGCAGCTATCAACGCAGCGAGAATAACTAATGAGATTAATTTGGGGAATTTCATTGCATGCCTGCAACCGCCAAGCGGTCGGCTTCGTCTTGCGTGGCTAATTCGTCGAACAGTTCGTCGAGATCGCCGTCCAGCAGAACCGGCAGGTTGTGCGACGTGTAACCGATGCGGTGGTCGCTCACGCGGGATTGCGGGAAGTTGTAGGTGCGGATCTTTTCGGAGCGCTCTGCGCTGCCCACCTGTGAGCGGCGCGTCTCTTCGATGGCGGCCTTTCGTTTTTCCTCTTCGAGTTCATAGATGCGGGCGCGCAAGATGGCCATGGCGCGCTGGCGGTTCTGCAGCTGCGAACGTTCATCCTGGCATTGCACCACGATGCCGGTCGGCAGGTGCGTGAGCCGCACCGCGGTCGAGTTCTTCTGCACGTTTTGCCCGCCGGCGCCACCCGAGCGATACACGTCCATCCTGATGTCAGTTTCGGGGATCTTGACCTCGACCTCATCCACCTCGGCCAGCACCGCTACGGTAGCAGTCGAAGTGTGGATGCGGCCTTGCGCTTCGGTGGCCGGCACGCGCTGCACGCGGTGCACGCCAGACTCGTGCTTGAGCCGCGAGAAAGCGCCTTTGCCTTTGATCAGGAAAGTAATTTCCTTATAGCCACCCACACCCGTCGGGCTGGAGCTGAGCAGCTCGGTCTTCCAGCCCTGGCGCTCGGCGTAGCGAGTGTACATGCGGTACAGGTCGGCGGCGAAGATGCCGGCTTCGTCGCCGCCCGCGCCGGCGCGGATCTCGACGATGGTGTTGCGCTTGTCGCGCGGGTCGCTGGGCAGCAACAGGCTCTTCAGCTCGTTCTCGAGTTTGGGCAGCTTGGCGTCCAACTCGGCCAATTCGGAGCTGGCCAGCTCGGCCAATTCAGTGTCATCCCCGTCCGCCAGTTCTTCCGCCTCCCGGTGGCGCTGAACGGCCTCGCGATATTCGCGGCCTTTTTCTACGATATCCTGCAGCTCGGCGCGTTCCTTGGATAGCTCCACGACGCGTTGATAGTTGCTGGCCTGTGCAGCCATCTCTTTTTCTATTTCTTCAAAGCGGCTTTCGATACCTGAAATCTTGTCCAGCATGGGAACGGATTACCTCAGTTCGGGTGCGATTATAACGCTACGATTAAATTGTTCGCGCGGGTGCAATGGCCGCTGAATTTATTTCCGATATTGTTTTTCGAACACTTCGTGTTCTGGTACGTTTTCGCCGACCGCATACAGGAAATAGTACACGCCCATTGGCCCCATGAACTTGAAGTCTTTGCGCATGGCCTTCAATATGGCATCGAAGTCGCCGTGAGCTCGCAGATATTTCTTGAACGAACCATGTTGCTTGTCCAGTTCGACGATCTTGCGGGCGTTGCCGGCGATGGCCACCAGCTTCTTGTAATTGCGGATGACGCGCGCATCCTGGCTAAGCCGCTCGATGTCGCGCTCGTCGTAATCCGCTACTTTATTGACGTCGAAGTCATCCATAGCCTTACGAATTTCGGGCCATTTGTTTTCGATCATTTTCCACGACATGCCGCTTTGAAAGACCACTTTGCTCATGGTCTCCATATAATCGTCGAGCGAATTGACCTTTATTTGCTTTGGAGCGCCGGTTTCTTCAGGCATGCTTGTCCTTCTGGGTGGTCTCTGCGCCAGTCTAGCATGGTTAAATGACCTGCACAGTCGAGCCCTGAGGGCCCTTCTCCACCTCGATGCGGTTGGGGAAGGCATCCTTGAGGGCGTCGATGTGTGTGATGACCAGGATCTTGGCAAAGTCCGGGCGCACCAGCCCGATGGTCTCCACCAGGCGCTGGCGGCCGGCTTCGTCTTGGCTGCCAAAGCCCTCGTCGATCACCAGGGTTTGCAGCCGCGCGCCGGCGCGCTGCGCCAGCACCTCAGAGAGCGCCAGGCGGATGGCGAAATTGATGCGGAAGGCTTCGCCGCCCGAGAACATTTCGTAGTCGCGCTGGCCGGCGCTATCGCTGATCTGGATCTCGAGGGTTTCTTTCAGTTCCTCGCGCTTCTTGTCTTTGTAAGCTTGCTGCGTCACAAAGCTCACGTGCATATCGCCGCCGCTCAGGCGCTCGAGGATCTCATTGGCTTTGACCTCGATCAGCGGCAGGGCTTGCTCGATGAGCATGGCCGGCACGCCATCCTTGCCGAAGGCGCGCTCAAGGGATTGATATTGCGCCACGTGCTGAGCTCGCTCTTCGCGCTGCGCTTCGAAATCCTTTTTGCGTACGCGCAGGTCCGAGAGCACCGATACCAATTGCTGCGCCGCACCCACTTCCTGGCGCAGCTTATTTTCTTGTTCCTGGGCGTCCAGCAGCTGGCGTTCCAGGCTCTCCACGTCGGGCAGGCTGGCTTGGCTGCTGGACAGCGCAGCCGCGGCCTGCGAATGCGCCTTCTCTTGCTCGGCGATCTCCTTTTCCTGTGCCGTAACTTGCTTCTGCAGATCTTTGATCTCGCGCTCAAGCGGTTTTAGGGTTGCCTTGGCGTTTTCCAGGCTGCGCATTTCATCTTCGACGCCGCGAGCTTCCAACTCCTGCTTGCGCACCGCGTCGTGTTGGGCCGCGTCGTAGCCGGTGGCCTTCAATTCCGCGTCGATCTCTTTTAGTTCCTTGCGCGCTTTTTGAGCGAAGTCCTCATTCTTGAGTGTGGTTTCAAGTTCTTTCAGACGCGGGGCGCGTTCGCTTTTCCAAATAGCAGTTAATTTTTCCAACTCATCCAGATTGAGCTTCACCTGGTCCGCCTGCCGTGCTTCGAGCCGCATTTGCTCTTCTGCCTGCTTGCCGGCATCCAGCGCTTTTTGCAGGCTGTCCACGCGCTCCGTGATCTCCGTACGCAGCTTGGTGTTGGCGCGAAAGCGATCGCCCATCTCGGTGCCTTCTTTGGTCAACTTGGCGATCACATCCACGCGATGCTCTTCCGTCAGGGCTTGGCCGCAGGTGGGACAGAAGGCTCCGGTGGCCTTATTCATCAGGTCGATCCTGGTCTTGAGTTCGTTCATGTTTTCTTTTAGAAGCGGATTTTCGGCATTAGCCTTGGTCTGCGCGGCCTGCGCGGCTTTGAGCTGCGCTTCATTTTCTGGAATTTTCTTGATCTTGACTTCCAGGGTTTTGACCTTCGCCAGCAAGGATTTGTATTCTTTTTCGTGCGTCTCTTTTTCCGTTTGCGAATTTTGCACACGCGCCGCTTCTTCGCGCAAGCCTATCAGCTCGGTTTGCAAACGAGCTCTCTCAGTCTCAATGGCGGTGAGTGGGGCGGTGCGCTTCTTTTCCTGCTTGTTGAAACGAGTGGCGATCTCGTCCAAACTTGCCAGTTCTTTGCGCAGTTTTTGCAATTTGGTGTAAGCGCTTTCGATTTCCTTGGCGCGCCCGATCAGGCTGGCGTACTCGCGCTGCTCAGCGATGCGTTCGGCCAACTTAGCGGTCATTTCGCTCAGCTGGGCGCGGCCGCGTTCCAGCTGGCCCGCCAACGTGGCCACGAGCGTGGCCTGCTGCTCGAAAGCGGAGGCCCGTTGGCGCACCTCGTTGAATAAAGTTTGCTGGGTGGCGCGCGTTTGGCTCAAGCTGGCTAGTTGGACCTCCAGCTCTTTCAAGCGCTTTTTGCGCTGGTCCTCTTCGCCCAGTTCCGCGCCGATCTCTTGCAGGCGGCCTTGGATGGTTTCGATCTCAGTCTCCAGGTTTCTGCGTTTGGTGTTTGCCCTTAGCCGGTAAGCTTCCCAAATTTCCAGGCCGAGGATGCTGCTCAGGATGCGCTTGCGGTCGGCCGGTCGCTGCTGAGTGAATTGATCCGCTTTGCCTTGCAAAAAGAAAGACGCGTTGACAAAGGTTTCATAATCCATGCGCAGCGTTTCGCGAATGCGTGCATCTGTTTCACGCAGGCTGCGCTCGGTAAGCGCCTTCCAGCGATTGTCCCCGCTCTGGATTTGAAATTCCAGCAGCGTAGTTTTCTCGCGCGATTTGAGGCGCTGCACGCGATATACG
>JBKJWG010000287.1:0-2549 GCA_046716985.1 Anaerolineales bacterium
CGATCTTGGGTGAATCGACCCGCAGAGATTGAAGTCACGCCTCCGCACTTTTCGTACTCTGGTCAGCGCTAAGCGCCGACGGCTTAAGAAAGCTGCTCGGTGTTATAATAAAAAAGGTATTGGACAGGAGATCAGCGCCGGTATAAAAGTACTCGCAGAACGACGAAAACAACTCATGATCGCGCTTCGGTTCGCGTAAGCATGAAGCAGAGGAGACTCTCAATGTTGTTATACGACTACGTCGCTACAGCCACTCGCCACGCCGGTGCTCGTCAAACGCGGAAGACCCGCTCGTTGTTGCTGAGATTCGCAAAGGCCTTCTCTTTCAATCATCCCGGTTTCTATATCCTAGTCCTCATCAGTGCTCTGCTCATAACGCCCAGCGGTTTCGCACAGGAGGCGACTTCGCAGCAGAGCACCAGCCAAACTCAGGTACAGCCGGATCAGAAGCCGAGCGCGGAAGAACTCCAGAACACACAGAAGCAACCAAAGACTCAAACCCGTTCTACGGCCATGGCCGCTACCGGCGACTCTGCCGCTGGCTCGATTGGCGGCATCGGCACCCCCGAGGGTGTCAAAGTTACCAGTGGCGGCGGCGCCAGCTTATCCATTCCGATCGTGGTTCCACCAGGAACTGCCGGCGTCCAGCCTAATCTGTCTTTCAACTACAGCAGCCAGGGAGAAAATAGTCTCCTCGGTGTCGGCTGGTCTGTCGGAGGACTGCCAGTGATACATCGCTGTCCACGGACAGTCGCTCAGGATAATTTCCGTGGCGGCGTTAATTACGACAACAACGATCGGTATTGTCTCGACGGCCAGCGCTTGATGGCGATCAGCGGCGTCTATGGCGCAAATCTCACGGAGTATCGCACCGAAGTCGATAGCTTTCTCAAGATAATCTCTTACGGCACCGCGGGTAACGGACCGTCCTACTTCATCGTTAAGACCAAGGGCGGTGAAACGATGGAGTTCGGCAACACGGCGGACTCTAAAATTGAGGCGCAGGGAAAAACCACCGTTCGCATCTGGGCGCTCAATAAAGTTCAGGATGTCAAAGGAAATTATCTCGCCGTCACCTACGCCGAAGACAGCGCCAACGGCGAATATCGCCCGACCCAGATCGATTACACCGGAAATGCGGCTGGCGGTCTCACGCCGAACCGAAAGGTCACGTTTGACTACATCGCCCGCACCGATCAGATCCCGCAATGGGTCGGTGGTTCGAAGATTCTTACGACGAAGCTCCTGAGCTACGTAAAGACGTACGTCGGGACGACACTCGTGCGCGACTATCGTTTAGAATACGAAACCGGCACTGCCACCAGCCGCAGCCGTTTGAAACGAATCAAAGAGTGCGACGGCAATGGCAACTGCCTGCCGGCAAATACTCCCGGGTCGCAGCCGGCGTGGCAATACACCTGGCAGGAAGGGGGCAATGGCACCTTTCAGCTGAACCAGACACAGCCGCTTAACCTCGCCGAGTTCGAAACCAACCCAACCCGACCGGGTGATTTCAACGGCGACGGCAAGAGCGATCTGGTGACCCGAGACGGCAACAACCTATTTACCTACTTCTCCAACGGCAACGGCACCTTTCAGAAGGTCGCCTTCCCCATTACCAACGCCGAATTTGACTCGCTCTACGTCTGGGCCGGCGATTTCAACGGCGACGGCAGGACCGACATCGCCACCTATAAGAACAGTAAAATCATCACCTACTTCTCCCTCGGCAACGGCAGCTATCAAAAGACCTTGTTTAATGTCATCGGCACCGAGTTTGGCCAGCAATACGCCTGGGCCGGGGATTTCAACGGCGACGGCCGAGAGGATCTCGCCTCCTATCAGAACAGCAAGCTCTACACGTATCTCTCCAACGGCGACGGCAGCTATCAGAAAGTCGTACAGACAGTCGTCGCCACGGAATTCGGCGAAGACTAGGTTCGGCTGGGGGACTTTAACGGCGACGGCAAGATCGACATCAGCGCCAGTCAAGGCAGCAACATCTATACCTATCTGTCCAACGGCGACGGCACGTTCCAGAAAGTGGCCTTCCCGATTAGCCTGAGCGACTGGGAATGGAGCAAACTGTGGGCCGGCGATTTCAACGGCGACGGCAAGACCGATCTGGTGACCTACGAAAACGGGGCGTTTTATATTTACTATTCCAATGGCGACGGCACCTGGTCGGACGGGGTCAACCAAATTGGCCTAATTTATTCGCCGACCCACTCCTGGGCGGGAGATTATAACGGCGACGGCAAAATCGATCTGAACACCTTCCAAGGCAGCACCCTCTACACCTATTTTTCCGTGGGTGCCTACCCCGATCTTCTGACTAATATCACCAATCCGTTCGGCGGCACGAATGCGATCACCTACAAGCCGCTGACGGACAACACCGTCTACGCCAAAGACAGCGGCGCCCAAGCGGCGGTTTATCCCAACGTCGATCTGCAACAGCCGGTTTATGTCGTGTCCAATGTCGGCGTTTTAGATGGCGTCGGAAGCTCCTATACAAAAACTTTCACCTACGGCGGAGCAAAGGCGCA
>JBKJWG010000288.1:0-4133 GCA_046716985.1 Anaerolineales bacterium
CGCCCAGGTAGCCCATTGGGAAATGCGCGTCGCGGTGGGTCAGCGTGCGCTGCAAGAAGCGCAGCTCCGCGTGGTGGAGCTGCAGCAATCGATGAAGCGCGACGAAGGGCAATTGAGCGGCCAGCAAGAACGCAATAAGGAACTCGAAGACCAGTTGCAAGCCATCAGCCTCGACAAGGTTGACCTGGGCCAACGCGAAGGGTCCGTGGGGGGCGAGATCGAAACTGTTCAAGCGCGCATCGCACCTGCCGAAGCTGAGCTGGCTTCCGGCGACGCGCAACTAGACAATCTGCAGAAAAGCGAAACACAGGCACTGCAAGCGCTCAGCGCAGCTGAGCGCAACCATACCCAGGCGCAGATCGCGCTTGGCCGCCAGCATGAGTCGTTGGAGTCTTTGCGCGGCCGTATCGAAGATGACTTCGGCCTGGTGGCATTCCAATACGATGAGCAAGTTTCCGGCCCCAGCCCGCTGCCACTGGGTGAACTGGTTGAGAAGCTGCCGGTCGTTGAAACGCTGGCGCCCGAATTGGAAGAAACGCTCAAACAGCAGCGCAATCAGATCCGCAGGCTGGGCTCAGTAAACCCTGAAGCGCAGCGCGAATACGGCGAGGTTAAAGAACGCGTCGAGAGCATGGAAGCGCAGGTCAAAGACCAGCGTGCAGCCGAGATCGATCTCAAACAAGTGATCGCCGAACTAGATGTTTTGATGGAAAAAGAATTCCAGGTCACCTTCGAAAAAGTGGCGGCTGAATTCAAAACTATATTTGGCCGTCTGTTCAATGGCGGCTCGGCTCACCTTATATTGACGGAAGGCGAAGACCTGGCGGCCACCGGCATCGATATCGAAGCGCGGCTGCCCGGCAAGCGCGCCCAACGCCTGGCGCTGCTTTCGGGCGGCGAGCGCAGCCTTACGGCCGCGGCGCTGGTGTTCGCCCTGCTCAAGGCGTCGCCCACGCCATTCTGCGTGATGGATGAAGTCGACGCGATGCTGGACGAAGCCAACGTGAGCCGTTTTACCGACGTGCTGCGCGAGCTGAGCCAGGATACGCAATTCGTGGTGATCACGCACAATCGCAATACGGTGCAGGCGGCCGACGTGATCTACGGCATCACCATGGGCCGCGACACGACCAGCCAGGTGATCAGCCTGCGCTTGGATCAAGTCGACGAGCGTTATTCGGGATAGAAGAGGTGAACTAAATGGCTAATGGACCTAGAAAATCTTTGCGCCGCTCGCGCAGCAACCGCATGCTTGCTGGGGTGTGTGGAGGACTGGGCGAATTCTTCGGAATAAACCCACTCTGGTTTCGCTTGGCTTTCTTGATCGCAACACTGCCGGGTGGTGTTCCCGGCCCTGTGGTTTACATAATTATGTGGATCGTAATTCCGAAGGAAAGATAAAAAAAGGCCGGTCGGGAGACCGGCCTTTTTGTTATTGCAGACGATATTGTAATGGGATGCTAGGCTCCTCCGGAGTCATGGCAGACCAGTTTTCAAAGATCTCCCATTGGTATTTTTCGCGCAACCCGGTAATAAATTCCTGGAACTTGGTTTGGCGAGCTTGTTCGTAGCCCGCTTCCGTGAGTGGGCGCCGTTCGTGGCCAAGAGATTGAATGATGTGCCAGCCGAACTGAGTTTGGATGGGTGCGCTGGTCTCGCCGACTTTCAGACCAAAGGCTGCATCGGCGAATTCGGCCACCATGGTGACTTTGTTGAACCAACCTAAATCGCCACCGATGTCTTTGTTGCCAGTGTCCGTTGAATATTCAGCGGCCAGGGCGGTCCAATCTTCCCCGGCAGCCAGCTTATCTACCACTTCCTGAGCCTTTTCTTGCGAGTCGACCAAGATATGACGTGCCCAAACCTGCTCCTCGTCACGAGGTACGTCAGTAGTGACTTCGTCGTAAACCGCGCGGCGCAGCAGATTGGCGCGCAAGACTTCGCGAATATCCTGCTTGGTCAGCCCAAGCTCCTTGTCCAAGGTGCTGAAATAATCGGCTAAGGCTAGTTGGTAGCCTTCAGCGGTGTATGGGGTCGCGGTGGGCTGCGCAGTGGCCAAAGGCAGAGCCGTGCCTGCTGACGTTGCCGTTGGCGCAACTACATTCAGCGTGGGTGTAGCCACTGTTGACGTGGCGCTTGGGAACGGAGAGGGCGTGGGGGTCAGCGTAACAAAAGCTAGCTGAGTTGCCGAAAGCGTGGAAACCGAGAATTGTGTGCTGGTGGGAGCTACAGTGGGCGTGCCATTTGGATAATAGTTCAGGTAACCTTGGATCTCTTCGTCCAGCTGCTCCTCGCTAACACTGATGCCGAGCTCCTGGGCTTCCAGCGCGATCAGCTTGTCGTCGACCATTTCATTGATGGTGGAGTTGCCCACATTCTCTGGCTGCAACTGAAATTGGATCTGGGCCATGTCGGTATAAGCTTGCTGCTGGAAGCTCTGATCACTGCCGCCAAAAGCCTGGATGGTGTAGACATATTGCATGTAGTTGTTGACCAGTTGATTGCGGTTCACGCGCACGCGGGTCTGGAATTGCGATCCGATGATCTGCTCGCCTTCCACGACTGCAACCGGTGCACGTGGAAAGAGGAAATTTCGTTGGAAGATACCCCAACCGACCAAGCCGACAACGATAGCAACGATCGCAATGGTGGCGATCACAAGGATGCGATTATAAAAACGATCGCGCTCAAGGCCGACCAGATGTTTGGGAGTGAGATGGGGTGCTCTGTGAGGTGGGAGTGCCATAGTTTCCTAAGTGTTACCTAGATCGATTAATTTGTGCGTTAGAAGGGGAAATCCTCTTCTTCGCCTTCCGGATAGCTTTCTCCGGGTTCGCTGCTTTCACTTTCGCCTTCGACCTTCTCGCGGCGTTCGCCCAGCATAACCATTTCGCGGGCGACCACTTCGGTGGCGCTGCGCTTATTGCCGGCTTCATCTTCCCAGTGGCGGGTCTGCAAGCGGCCCTCAATATAAACTTGCTGGCCTTTCTTCAAATATTGATTGCAGATCTCTGCCAGGCTGCCCCAGGCTACGATGTTGAACCATTCCGTATCGCTGCGCTTCTGGCCTTCAGCCGTGGTCCAGTTGCGGCCGGTGGCGACGCTGAACGTGGTGACTGGCCGGCCGGAAGGTGTGTAGCGCAGATCGGGGTCTCGGCCGAGGTTGCCGATGATCATGACTTTGTTAAGGCCTCTGCTCATAGCTCCTCCGCTTCAGCGGCTGAGAACGTCGCGCTATTCTTCTTCAACCCCCACGATCAAAAAGCGCACGACTGATTCTTGCAGGCCGAATTGGCGCTCCAAGGTGGCTACAAAAGGTGGCTCCATGGATGCGTGCAGCAAAACGTATTGGCCTTCACTTTGTTTCTTGATCGCATAAGCCATCTTGCGCTTGCCCCACACGTCGGCTTTTTCAATCTTGCCGCCGCCATCTTTTATCCAACTCTCCACTTGTGCGTTGAGCTGTTTGAATGCATCGGCGTCCAAGTCGGCTTGAACGATGTAAATGATTTCGTACTTGCGCATCAGTTCCTCCACGGGGTTGCCCCTCGGCTGCGCCAGCCAAGGAGCGGCTGCGAACGCTCAGCGGCGTTCGCGTTTGGGTTTCTGGTCTGCTGCGCAGACCTACGAAACTCCACGGTTAAGACGGCGGATTGTAGCATATGGCAAGAGCTTTTTGTTGCCCCTGTCGACATTATTTTAGGGCCAACAGGAAAGCTACGAGAGCGTCCAGTTCTTGGTCGTTCAGGATGTCCCCCCAATTCTTTGGCATCAGGTCGGCGTAGCCTTCGTTGAGGTAGGCGCTGGGGTCCAGGATGGATTGCTCCAAGTAGGTACGCGCATCCAGGCCAGCCAAGCGCGTTTCGGCGGTCGTGGCAACGCCGGCCATGGAGGGGCCAACGATGATGGCATCGCCAACGGTGGAGTGGCAGGCGGCGCAGTAGACGGTGAAGAGTTGAGAGCCTTGGTTTTCTAGCTGCGTCAGGGTTGGCGTCCCCGCGGCATCGGTGGCGCAAGCAGCCAGAGAGGTACACAAAGTAAACAGAGTAAACAAGTAGACAAGGGGATTGCGATTTACCATTTGAGTAAGGTCTCCATGCGGCTGCGCAGCATTTCTACGCTGGGGATAAGTG
>JBKJWG010000289.1:0-6478 GCA_046716985.1 Anaerolineales bacterium
AGGTTGAGTTGATCCACAAAGGCCGCTGGCACTCCGCTATTGGCTAATTGCTTACGACCGGCGGGTTCGTTGAAGAGCCGCGCCAAGTTGACCACAGCGTTGTCATCGATGGCGATGATCATGTCAGCGTTCTTCACGTTGTGGATCCAGGGCACGTGCTTATCGCCGATACCCTCAATGCGGTGCGCGCCGAAGCCATTCTCCAGCAGGGTCGGGCATTGCAGCGCTTCGCAAGCGGCTATCTTGCTATTCGGGAAGAGTTGCTTCAAATAATCGCCGCTGGCGATCGTGCCAGCGGAGCCGGTGGAGAGCGCCAGGCCGCGGTAAACGCCCTTGCCCAATTCGCGCTCGAGCACTTCCTGCATAGCATGGCCGGTCACTTCGTAATGCCACAAATAATTGCCGAATTCCTCGAACTGGTTGAAGATCATCAGGTCCTGGCCCGAGCTGCGCAGTTCTTTACATTTGTCGAAAATTTCTTTTACGTTCGACTCACTGCCAGGCGTCTTGATCACCTCACCCGCAACCTTCGCGAGCCACTCGAAACGCTCCTTGCTCATGCCCTCGGGCAGGATGGCGATGGATTGGCAAGCCAGCAAGGCCGAATCGTAGGCGCCGCCGCGGCAATAATTGCCGGTGGACGGCCATACGGCCTTCTGCGTGCTGGGATCGAACTGGCCAGTGACGAGGCGCGGCGCCAGGCAAGCGAAGGCGGCGCCCACTTTGTGGGCGCCGGTGGGGAACCATTTGCCGACGATGGCGATGATGCGCGCGTTGACTCCGGTGAGGCTCGAGGGAAACTCAATGTAATTGACCGGGCCATACCCGCCGCCCTGGGCTTTCGGCTCATTCTTCCAGGTGATGCGAAATAAATTGCGCGGAGCGAGATCCCAGAGACCAATCTTAGCTAAATCACTTTTTGCAGAAGCGGGAACCAGTTCAGGATTTTTCTGCTGCGCCAAAGTGGGGATGACAATATTTTGGGAGCGGGCGCGCTCGATGCCGCGCTTGAGCCGGTCTTGCATCACGGTCAAATCGATCATCGCCGGCTCCGTTTCACGACCACTTCATCCGGATTCTGGCGCAGGATGTACAGGGGGCGGCCGCGCGTTTCATCGTAGACGCGGCCAATATAATCACCCAGGATGCCAAGCGAGATCAACTGGGCGCCGCCAAAGAACAGCACTGCCAGCAATGTCGTTGCTTGACCGAAGAAAGCCTGGTTGCCGAGGATGCGAAAGGCGATGACCACTGGCATGGCAACCAAGGCAATGCCAGCTGAAATAAAACCAACGTAAGTAGCCAACTGGAGCGGAAAGAAGGAGAAGCCAGTAACAGCCGTAAGCGCCAGGTTCAGCATGCGCCTTATTGTGTAGTGCGTTTCGCCGGCAAAGCGCGGGCCACGGTCGTAGGGCACGCCCACCTGGCGGAAGCCGACCCAAGCCGACATGCCGCGCAAGAAGCGATGATGCTCGCGCATGCTGTTGAGCACGTCCACCACGCGGCGATCCATCAAGCGGAAGTCGCCGGTATCCAAGGGAATATCGATCTCGGTGATGCGATTGATCAGGCGATAAAAAGCCGCGGCGGTGAAGCGTTTGAAAAACGATTCACCTTTGCGCTGGCGGCGCACGGCGTAGACCACTTCAAAGCCATCGCGCCAGTTAGCGACAAGCTCGGGGATCATTTCAGGCGGGTCCTGCAGATCGGCATCGATGAGGATGACGGCCTGGCCGCGGGCGTAATCCATGCCGGCGGTCACGGCGATCTGGTGGCCGAAATTGCGGGCGAACAGCAGCGGACGAATGTGTTTATCTTTAGCGGCGTGCTGCTGCACAAGGTCGGCCGTGTGATCTTTGGAGCCGTCGTCAACAATGATCAGTTCCCAAGTGTCGCCCAGTTTCTTCATGACCGCATTGGTGCGCGCAATGAAGGCAGGCAGGCTGTCGGCTTCATTAAAGACCGGGACAACAACGGAAAAGGTCGGTTGTTTGCTCAATGCATTACCTCAAGCGCTTGCTTCAAAGCCTGCATAGTCGGTTCGATCACTGGCGCTTCACCAACAGCTTTGCTAGCTGCGCCCACATCCTTCAATCCGCTGCCGGTGTTGAACGCCAGCAGCGGGTCGCCAGACCCGATTAAACCCGAATTCAGCGCGGCGCGCAGTCCCGCCAAGGCAGCCGCCCCGGCGGGCTCGGCAAAGATACCGTAATGGCCCAGTTCGGCGACGGATTTTAGTATCTCAGCATCGCTGACCTTCAAGTAAGAGCCGCCAGTTTGCGTGGCGGCACGCAGGGCGCGCAAGCCATCGCTGGGCATATCCACCGAAATGCTATCTGCAAGTGTGGAGGCTTTCACGGGTTTAATTTCTTCGCTGCCCGTTTCAAATGCATTGGCGATGGCGGCCGAGCCTTCGGATTGCACCCCGAAGAGGCGCGGAGATTCTTCGATCCAGCCAAGGGCAAGCAGATCTTTGAAGCCTTTGTGCAAGCCAGAAATAATGTTGCCATCCCCGACCGGCACAAAAATGCTGAGCGGCCTTTTGAGTTTTTCGGCGAGCAAAATCTGTTCCCAGATCTCAAAGGCGGCGGTCTTTTTGCCCTCGATCGTAAAAGGATTGTAGCCTGTATTGCGGCTGTACCAGCCGAAAGCATCGCTTGCTTGCAACGAAAGCGCAACCGCATCGTCGTAATTCCCGTTCACCAGCAGCACGCGGGCGCCATAGACCAGCAGCTGCGCCACCTTAGCCGGTGGCGCGCTCTTGGGCGCGAAGATGACTGCTTGGGCGCCAGCCGCGGCGGCCATGCCGGCTAACGCCGCCCCAGCGTTGCCCGTGGAAGCCGTGACAATTATTTTGGCGCCGATCTCTTGGGCGCGCACAACAACAACGGCGCTGGCGCGATCTTTGAACGAAGCGGTCGGGTTGCGGCTTTCGTCTTTGACCCACAAATTTTGTAAATTAAGTTTACGGGCCAATGCGTTTGGCTTGTAAACCGGCGTCCAGCCCACGGCGCGCAACGGCGTGCCTTGGTGACCCGGTTCGCCCACCGGCAACAGAGGCAAGTAGCGCCAGATCGAAAAGTCTAAAGAAGTCTGAAAGTCTGTTAGTCGGTTGGCTTGCTTGATAGCCGCGTAATCGAGAACGATGTCGAGAACGCCACCATCGTCTGGGCAAAGATAAGTGACATCGTCGGGCCCAAATTCCCGATTGCAAACGCTACAGCGATAACCCAGGAATTTTTCCATGCGATCTAAAGGCGGCTTAGGGCACGATCCACGTACCGGTCTCGCCCGCCAGGGCGCGAGCGATGTTGGGTGGGTCGGTAATGAGCGCCTTTTTGCCGCCGCCTTTCAAAAAGCGGATGGCGGCCTGCATTTTGGGCAGCATGCTGCCGGCGGCGAAGTGGCCTTCTTGGATGTATTGCTCAGCTTCGGCCACTGTGATCTTATCCAAAGTGCGCTGTTGCGGCGTGTTGAAATGCAGAGCTACTTTTTCCACAGCGGTCGAGATCAGAAAAAGTTCAGCGCCGATTTCGCGGGCCAGCAAACTGGACGCAAAATCCTTATCGATCACAGCCGCAACGCCCACCAGATTGCCTTGCTCGTCCTCGATGATCGGGATACCACCGCCGCCAACGCCAATGACCATGAAGCCATCTTCGATCAACTCTTTTATCGCGTCAGCCTCTACGATCTCTTGCGGCTGCGGCGAAGCAACCACTTCGCGCCAGCCGCGGCCAGAGTCTTCGATGAAATGCTTGCCCTCAGCCGTACGCAGTTTGGCGGTGGTTTCATCCAAGAAAGAGCCGATAGGTTTGGTGGGATTCTTGAAGGCGGGATCGTTGCGATCCACTAAGCATTGTGTCACCACGGTAACGGCCTGCTTCTTGATGCCGCGCTTCATGAATTCATTGTGCAACGCTTGCTGGAACATGTAGCCGATAGCGCCTTGCGTGTCGGCCACGCAATAATCGAGCGGCACGGGGTGCAGCTCGTGCAGGGAGAGTTCGGAACGGCGCAGGATAAAGCCAACCTGCGGCCCGTTGCCATGCGTCACGACCACGTCCCAACCAGCGGCGACCATGTCGACGACGTAGTGCATGGTCTCGCTGGCCGCGGCGTACTGGTCAGGAACTGTTTGATGATCCTTATCTTTAATGAGGGCATTGCCGCCTACGGCAACGACTGCGATTTTCTTGGTCATGATCAGCTCATCGTCAACGCAAGCACGGCCTTTTGGGCGTGCAGGCGGTTCTCGGCTTGGTCGATAACTACGGATTGCGGGCCATCCAACACTTCGTTGCTGACCTCGATGTCGCGGTCGGCAGGCAACGGATGCATGTAAATGGCATCGTCGTGAGCTAGCTTCATCTTCTTGGCGTCAGTGATCCAATCCTTATGCTCGTCTTGCATCTGCTTGCCTTTCTCTGCGTCGGTGGTGGTGAGCAATGGTCCCCACGATTTGGCATAGATCACATCGCCGTCTTTGAAGGCGGCTTGCATATCATCCACAGTTTCGAAACCGGTCTTATATTCTTTGGCCAGCGATTTAGCCTGGTCGACGATATCCGGCATTAGCTCGAAGCCTTTGGGATGGGCCAGCACCACGTCGGCGCCGAAGCGCGGCAGCTGCAGGATCAGCGATTGGGGCACCGAGATGGGCTTGAGGTAACTGGCGGCGTAAGCCCAGCTGACCACGACGCGCTTGCCGCGCAGGCTGCGCGTGCTAAATTTTTCCATCATGGTCATGATGTCGGCCAGGCACTGGTGCGGATGGTAGATCTCGCATTGCATGTTGAGCACCGGGGCACGCGAGGACTCGGCTACCAGGTTGAGGTAGCGATTGCCCACGCCCCACTCCACGTGGCGGATGGCGATGCCATCGAAATAGCGGCCGTAGATATTGCCGAGCTCGCGTTCGGTGTCGCCGTGCGAGATCTGCGTGGTGCGCGATTCGATGAAGGCGCCATGCCCGCCGAGCTGGGCCATGCCGGCCTCGAAGGAACCACGTGTGCGCGTGCTGGAATAAAAGAAGAGCATGGCCAGCACCTTGTCGCGTAGCAGCGGGTGCGGCTCGCCCAGGGCGCGCTTGCGCTTCAGGTCCCAGGCCACGTCGAGCACGGTTTCTATTTCTTCTTTGCTAAAGTCCAGATCGCCGATGAAGTCTCGACCGCGTAAGCTAGTTTGCATGTCTCATTTCTCCATTTGTGAATTCAAGATTGATGGCAGCAATGCATAAAATTCGGCCGCTTTAACCATATCGTCCAGCGAAACCGAATCCTGGCGGGTATGGGCGGTGACCTCGTCGCCCGGGCCGAAGCCGATGCTGGGGATGTTGGCTTTGCCCATCCAGTAGGTGCCGTTGGTGCTGAAATTCCACTTGCCAGCAGGCGCCTGCGGCAAGCCGATCAGCTGGCGCACCTGCTGGCCGGCTTGGACAAGCTCGTGGCCCTCGTCTAGCGCCCAGGCGGGGAAATACTTGTCGACGGGGAAAATAAAACCGGTGTAGGACGGCTCCTCGTAAAAGAGCTCTTCTACTTTAATACTATCTCTGCTCTCTTTCGGAACAAGCGCCTCGACTTGCTTGACCGCTTCAGCCTTATCTTCGCCGAAGGTCAGCCGGCGATCGATGAAGGCGGTCGCCTCCTCAGGTACGGCGTTGATGCTGGGCGTATTCACGGTCATATCGCTCACAGTGATCTTGCCATGGCCGAGAAATTCGTGGTCGCCCAGCTTAGGCTCCAGGTCGCGGATAGCCGCGATGACCGGCAGCAGCTTGTAGATGGCGTTATCGCCCAGTTCGTTGCTGGCGGCGTGGGCGCTGCGGCCTTTAGCCACGATCTTCATTTCTACGCGGCCCTTGTGGCCGCGGTAGACCTGCATGCGGGTCGGCTCGCCGATGACGACGTAATCCGGGCGCACGGCAGGGTCGACCTCGACGAAGGTGTTGGGTGCGATGCCATCGCACCATTCTTCCATGTTGCCGAAGTAATACGCCGTCCAGCCTTCGAGTAAGCCCAAGTCACGGGCGATAGCAAGGGCATAGACCATGCCGGGCGTAGAGCCTTTTTCGTCGCAGGCGCCGCGGGCGAAGAGCACACCGTTCTCGACTTTGCCAACGAACGGGTCGAAGCCCCATTCTTTTACTTCGCCCACGCTGACCGTGTCAATGTGCGAATCCATAACGATCACTTTTTTGCCGGTGCCGATGCGGCCGAGGATGTTGCCCATCTTGTCGAAGCGCACTTCGTCATATTTGAGCTTGCGCATCTCTTGCGCAATGCGCTCACCAACCGGGCCGATTTTTGAGTCCATGCTCGGGATGGCTACGATGTCGCGCATGAGCTGGATCATGGCCTCACGCTGAGCCTGCACACGGGTTTGGACTTCTTTTACGATCTTTGAGTCCACGCTACCTCCCCACCCGGCGCAGCACGTGAAAGCGGAAGTAGCCCGGCAGAAAGTAGCTCTGTGAGCG
>JBKJWG010000290.1:0-6394 GCA_046716985.1 Anaerolineales bacterium
CCTTTGCGCCGAAAGTGTTGCGAAGCGGCATGGGGGCTCACTTCAAGCTGCCGATCCGTGAAATGGACTGGGCTGGCATCGCTTCGTTCTGCAAGAAAGAAAGCCTGACCGTATTTCTTGCAGAAGCTGAACAAGGCAAACCCTATGACCAAGTCGATCTGAGCCAAAAGGTCGCGCTCATCATTGGCGGCGAAGCGCACGGGGCCAGCGCCGCGGCACAGCAACTAAAGCCTGAGCCTATTCATATCCCTATGCCCGGCCAGATCGAATCGCTCAACGCGGCGACTGCGGGCAGCCTGCTGTTGTTCGAAGCGGTGCGCCAGCGGCGCGCTCCCGAAAAGCTGGCATGAAGATCCGTTCGATCACTGTTTTTTACGCGCCACAGCGCGGCTTCCAAAGCGCCGCGCTGGCTCCGTTGGGTAAGCTGGCGACTGAAGCCAAAGCCGCCTATGAGGCGGCTGGCTACGAAGTGCAGACGACACGGCTTGCGACCACGCCCTTTGTGCACTGGGTCAAGCCGCTGACACAGAGCCGGGCTGTTGAAGCCGCTGTGGAAGCGGAAAAGGCCGCCCAAGAACACGGCTTCGGCTACATCTCGCTGGGTCCCGTTTTGCCCGAGTTGCACGAAGCCTATGGCTTTATTCCCGATATGTTGGCCGCCACGAAGGCGGCATTCGCCAGCGCCATCATCGCCACGCGCAATGGTGGAATTTCGGTGCCGGCTTTGCGCGCGGCCGCAGAAATTATTCAAAGAGCGTCCCACTTGGAAGCCAACGGCTTCGCCAATTTACGTTTCGCCGCGCTGGCAAACGTGCTTGCTGGCTCACCCTTCTTTCCTGCGGCATATCACGCCGGCAAGAAAGCGGTTTTCGCCATAGCGCCGCAAGCGGCAGACCTGGCCGTGCGCACCTTCAGCGACGCGCACACAATCGAAGAGGGCAGCCGCGCCTTGACAGCAGAGATCGAAAAACACGGCGCGCAAATTGGCAAGGTCGGCGAGCGGCTTGCAAAGAAACACAAGATCGCTTTTGGGGGAATTGATTTTTCGCTGGCTCCGTTCCCGGAAGAAGGTGAATCGCTGAGCACTGCCTTCGAGCGCATGGGCATCGCCCGCATAGGCCTGCAGGGTTCGCTGGCCGCGGCCGCCATTCTGACAGACGCGATCGATGCCGCAAAATTTAAACGCACCGGCTTCAACGGGCTGCTGCTGCCGCCGCTGGAAGACTTCACCTTGGCTAAGCGCGCCGCCGAAGGCGCGCTAACGGTCAACGATCTGCTCATGTATTCGGCGGTATGCGGCACTGGATTGGATACGGTGCCACTACCCGGCAACGTCAGCTCGGAACAATTGGAAGCGCTGTTGCTCGATTTAGCGGCGCTGGCGCTACGTTTGGACAAACCGCTTACGGCGCGCCTCATGCCCATACCTGGCAAAGTTGCAGGCGAAGAAACTACTTTCGATTTCCCGTTCTTCGCCAACAGCCGCGTAATGGCGCTGCGCGCTGAACCCTTGGCTGGCGCGTTGCGCGAAAGCGAATCGATCCAATTGTCGAAAAGAAGAACTTGAACTTAAGGCGCTAGTTGCTGGCGTTCAAGGTTACAGTGTCGATTACTTTCCCCTGGATGTTGATAAATTCAAACGTGATCCATTGGCTGGTGGCCTGCACGCGCATGGCCCCCCAATCGGCGTTGTAGCGAAATTGGCTTTGCGGCAGGATATTGTAAAAATCATAACGAGCGGCGTGGCCGCCGAGCCCATTGACCAAATAGAGCAAGCTGTCCACTTCCAGGCGCTCGTATGTATGATCGTGACCGGCCAGCACCACATCTGCGCCCCATTCTTTGTACGGCCATTGTGCCCAATCGCTGGGGCCATGTAGCCCGGAGGAATAAGGCGGATGATGCATCACCACAATGTTCCAGGTGTCTTCAGACGCGGCTAGCGCGTCCTTGAGCCAGGCAGCCTGGACGGACGAAACGCCCACGCCGTCCGGCTCGTGCGGATCAATATCCAGAATAAAGAGATGCACGGGTGAGAAAGAAACGTCGTAATAACGTTCATTGCCAGGAAGAGTGAAATAATCTAAATAGGGATCGATATTGCCGAGCGACCAATCATGGTTGCCGAGGCTAGGAAAGAAGAGATTGGTCTCGCTGCCGCGGTTGTATTCACCTTTGTAATCGCCAATATAGCGATGGTAATACTGGCCGATGTTCTCATCCATAGTCGAGGCTTCCCCATCCTGATAATTATTGTCGCCAGTGGTGACAATAAAATCGACATGCCAGCTATCGATCATCTCCGCCACACCCATGGCGTGGCGGCCGGCCTGCCCAAAATCACCGATCACAGCAAATAAGGCTGGTTTCTCGCCGACGGGGATCGGCAAAGGTGTTTGCGTAGCATCCGTTTGCGCGGGCGCGGTTTCGCTTGCCGGGTCGAAGGGGACTCCGACCGGCAATGTGGCGCTGGCAGCCGGCAACTCGCAGGCTGCCAGTAATAAAACCAGCAACACAGAAAATATTTTGCGGGATGAATTCGTCATTTCAACCTTTGCGCGCTACGGCCACTTTGAGGACAGCCGGTTCCAGTAAGATCTCGATAGGGGTGTAGCCGATCTTATCGCCGTCGCCTTGCACCGGCAGCCCCTCTGGAGACATGATACGAATGCTCCTCTGCGCAGGCAGGCAGTCCACGCGCTTATTACGAATATAACGGCGGGCGAAGAAATTCATTATTGGCCACAAATAGTCCAGGCCGCTGCGAGCATGCAAATAGCAAAAGTTGAGCACGCCGTCGTCCGGCTGCACTTCCAGTCCCCAGCGCAAGGCGCGGAAGCCGATGGTGCCCACATTCATGGCCAGCACATCGGTGGCGTGTACCTTCATCGGTTTGCCATCCAACTCGACCTGAAACTCTTGCTCGCCAGGGTCGAAAAAATTACGGAAGAACGGCAGCCAATAAGACCAGGGGCCGAATATTTTTTTCTCTCGCCGGCCCGTTTGGATCAAGGCGCGCGCCCCGAGCCCGGCACCAACTCCAAGCAAACACACCTCCCCACCTGCTCGCATTACGTCCAAGTTACGTAATTCGAAATCCCCAGCCAGCAAGGCTGCGGCCGCGTCGATCTTGAGCGGCAGGTTCAGTTCGCGGGCCAATACGTTGCCGGTGCCCTGCGGCAGGATGCCGAGCACCACGTCTCGCTTCACCAGCGCGTCGGCAATATCGGAAATAGTGCCATCGCCGCCGGCGGCGATGACCATGCGCACGCCGTGATCGAGCCAGGGCGCCAGGCGCGCGGTCATATCATCTTCGGGGTTGCACGTGCAAAAATCCACGCGGCGATCGGCGAAGTGGCGCCCGACCACGCGGCGCAATTGGGCTTCGTTAGCGCCGCTGGCCACTGGGTTATATACCACTACGATCTCTGCACCCGATTGAGCAGCCATACCCGCCTTTATTTAGCTATCGACGTCTATTGAGCTTGCAACTGATAGATGCCGCCGGCCCGGTCCACGACGTAAAGCTCTCCCTTTTCATCCAACCCGAACGAAGTGATATTGATGCCCAGAGAATAAAGCACCTGGCTTTCCCAGCTCCCATCCGCGTGTTGCAGCAATCCCAGAACTTCACCGGAGCAATAATCACCGTAGAAGTAAACGCCCTGCCAGGCCGGCAAGGCCGCGCCGCGATAGACATGCCCGCCGGTTATCGAGCAGCGCGCACCGTGGTCATATTCCGTGACCGGGAAAATAAAGTTGACATCACTGGGGGCTGCGCCTTCAAATGGATGTGCGCCCTCAAAATAATTCCAGCCGAAATTGCTGCCACCCGCGCTGCCACCCGGCAGAAAGTCCACTTCCTCCCATTGCCCCCCGCCCACATCGCCGATGTAGAGATCGCCCGTGGCGCGATCGAAGCTGAAGCGCCAGGGATTGCGCAGGCCAGTCGCCCAGATCTCCGGCAGGCCGCCACCGTTAGCGAACGGGTTGTCCGCCGGGATGGCATAAGGATCGCCGGAATTCACGTCGATGCGCAGCATCTTGCCCAGCAGGGTTTCAAGCGATTGCCCATTGCCATGCGGGTCGCCTTGTGAACCGCCATCACCCAGCCCGGCATACAAATAACCATCCGGGCCGAATTCGAGATCGCCGCCATTGTGATTCGGGTAGGGTTGGTCGACTTGTATCAGTATTTTTTCGCTGGCCACGTCGGCGCGATTGGAGTCGGCGGAAACTTGAAAACGAGAAATGACCGTGTCACCATTAACATCGGTGTAATTCACATAGAAGAAAGCGTTGTTTGCGTAATCGGGGTGAAAAGCGAGACCGAGCAAACCTTGCTCATTACTCTGACTGCCCACTTGATCGCTGATATCCAGGAACGGATCTGCCAAGGTAGCGCCGTTCTCAATGACCCGGATAACGCCGGGCTGCTCCAAAACGAACAAGCGGTCACTGCCATCGCCGGCATTAGTCACCAGCACGGGACTGTTAAAGTTTTCGGCGATTAAGTTCCAGCTGTAGGCCGCTGGGGCAGCAAAGCTGGCCGCGGGGATTGGAGTTGAAGTTGGGGTGGAAGTTTCAGTCGGGGCTGTTGTGGCGCTCGCAAGGAAATCCAGTGGGTTGCTGCCCGATACCCCTTCGCCTGTTGACTGGGCAGCCTTGCTGCCGCACGCCAGCCCAGATAAAAGAAGAACGCTTACAAAGACGAAAACTGCTAATCGGCGGCGACGAAGGTTCATTTTTCTTTGTATTCAGCGTCGATAACGTCCCCTTCATCGATTTTGATATGTGATTCTTTGGAAGAGTTACCCTTAGCAATAGCGGTGCGATGCTCTTCCACTACATCCGCTGGGCACAACTCCATGAATAAGCTGTTGCCCAGCCACAAAACGGCAACATCATCCAAGACCGGGATGGCGAAATCCAGCGGCGAGACCAAATAGACGACTGCGCCGATGGGAAGCAATTTGTATAAACCGTTCACGCGCGGGTCGCGCACTAGGCGCCAGGTGAGGCGCATCTGGTTGACGAGGTCGCCAACCACACCGCGATTGCCCGGAGGCAGGAAGCGTTGCAGAAATTGCATAGTTAGCTCTTGCTGGCTTCGGCAGCCAGCGCGGCGCGATGCTCAGCCACCACCTCGGCCGGGCACAACTCGACGAACGCGTACATACCCAGGCCGACCACCACAGCATCATCGATGACGGGGATGGCCGCGTCCAGAGGTGAGACCAGATAGATCAATGCACCAACCGGAAGCAATTTAAGTAAAGGATTGACGCGGCCGTCGCGCAGCAAACGCAAAATCAACTTCACCTGGCTGCCCAGGCCGCTCGGCGCACCTTTTTGATCGCGCTCAATCAAAATATCGGGTCGTTTTTCTTCTGCCATCTTTTCCTCCGAGTTGCGCGTAAGATTATACCTGCGCGCATTGTCTTACCTATCTGCCTCTTGCAAAGTGCCGTTAGAATAACGACGATGCTCAAACAACGCGGCCCGCTCTGGAAACCTTATCTTGCCCTCACGCTCGGCATTGTCATCCTCGGCTTCTCGGCCATCTTCACCCGCTGGGCAGATGCGCCCGGCTCCGTGGTTAGTTTCTATCGCATGGCCATTGGCACCGCAGTGCTCACCATCCCGTTCGCTTCGCGTCTCAAACTTCGCAAGCCCCTGCCGCGCCGCGGCATGTGGCTTGCGATCGGCGCGGGCATTCTCTTTGCGCTCGACCTGGCTGCCTGGGCCACCGGCATCACTTATGCCGGCGCGACCATTCCCACGCTGTTGGGTAACACGGCGCCATTGTGGGTCGGTCTCGGAGCCTGGCTACTCTTCCGCGAAAATCTGAAGCCGGCCTTTTGGCTGGGGCTTGGACTGGCGATGCTGGGCGCCATCGTTGTGCTGGGCCTCGACTTCAGCCATGGCATTGACTTCAACAAAGGCGCCATGCTTGGCCTACTTGGCTCGCTCTTTTACGGCGCCTATATGCTCATGGCCCAGCGCAGCCGTGACCTGCTCGATACTCTGAATTTTTTTTGGATCGCGGCGATTAGTTCTTCGGTAACACTTTTGCTGTTGTGCTTGCTGACCAATGCACCGCTGCTCGGCTATCCAACTTCAACATACGTAAACTTCTTGCTTTTGGGCGTTCTTGTGCAGGCCGCGGGTTGGATGGCGATCAATTACGCGCAGGGTTATCTGCCTGCTTCGATCGTGTCCCCCACTTTGCTGAGCCAGCCCGTGCTCACCGCCATCCTGGCCGGCCCACTGCTCGGCGAGCAATTTACTACGATCGAATGGCTGGGCGGAGTCGCCGTGGTGGCTGGCATTGTCATCGTGCATCGCAGCCGCCAGATCAAACGTTTGGTCGCGGCACCCGCTTAAGGAAGCC
>JBKJWG010000291.1:0-5131 GCA_046716985.1 Anaerolineales bacterium
GATGGAGGCCTGGTGGCTGACACCGGCAGCTTCAAAGTGGCCGTGCCCAAATCGCACAGCAAAGCCTATGAAGGTTACGTGGGCAAAAGCGTAACGCTCGGCATCCGCCCTGAAGATATCCACGACAGCAAGTTCACCCCGGCCGATATCACGCCCTCAAGGGTCGAGGCCAAGGTGGATATCGTCGAACTGATGGGCAACGAGATCGTCGCCTACCTAAAAAACGGTGGGAACGATTTTGTAGCCCGCATCGACCCGCGCTCTGAATATAGCGTGGGCAACCAAGTGCAGGTTGTGTTCAACGCCGACAACATGCACCTCTTCGACAAAGAGACCGAGAAGGCTATCGGTTAGTTCGTCGAGGAGAACTTCGATAAATAAAAGTGGCGCACCAGTTCTTGGTGCGCCACTTTTGCTTTATGATTGCAGTATGCCTTTTGACTATCTAACGCCCCTTCTCAAAGAATCGACCAGCAAGATCGTGCTGCTGGTGATGGATGGACTCGGCGGCTTGCCCATGCAAACCGGCGGCCCCACCAGCCTCGAAGCCGCCGCCAAGCCCCACATGGATCGCCTGGCGGCCGAAGGCACGCTGGGTCGCAGCGTGCCGGTCCGCCCGGGCATCACGCCCGGGTCCGGGCCGGCGCACTTGGCGCTGTTCGGCTATGACCCGCTGGAGTACCCGGTTGGCCGCGGCGTGATGGAAGCACTGGGCATCGGTATGCAGATCGGCCCCGGCGACGTGGCCGCGCGCGGCAACTTCTGCACGTTGGACGCGAACGGTCTGATCAGCGATCGCCGCGCCGGGCGCATCTCCAGCGAGGAAGCCAAGCCCATCGTGGAACTGCTGCAATCGATCAAAGTAGAGGGCGCCAAGTTCGAAGTGCGCCACGTCAAGGAATACCGCTTCGCGCTGGTGCTACGCGGCAAGGGGCTGCACGGCGAGATCGAGGATACTGACCCGCAAGTGACCGGCGCCGCGCCGCTCAAGGCGAAAGCGCGCGATAACGCTTCCGCCAAAACCGCCAAGCTATTCAATGAATGGATCGCCAAAGCACAAAGGAAATTGGCCAACCAGCCAAAGGCCAACGGGCTCACCTTGCGCGGCTTCGGCGGCGACCCGGCGCTGCCAAAATACAAAGACGTGTACGGCCTGCGCGCCGCTTGCGTAGCGGTCTACCCCATGTACCGCGGTGTCTCCAAGCTGGTCGGCATGCGGACCATCGAGTTCAGCGGCGAAACCCCTAGCGATGAATTCGCCGCGGTGAAATCCATTTGGAATGATTACGACTTCATCTTCATCCACATCAAGAAAACCGACAGCATGGGCGAAGATGGCAATTATGAAGGCAAGAAAAAGATCATCGAAGGCGTGGACGCGGCCCTGCCCGAGCTGCTGGCGCTCAAGCCGGACGTGCTCATCATCACCGGCGACCACTCCACCCCCGAGCGCATGCGCACGCATTCGTGGCACCCAGTGCCTCTGCTGCTGTGGTCGCCCGAGTTCGGCTTCGCCGACGAGCAGACCACCTTCGGTGAGCGCGCCTGCAGCCAAGGCGGCCTTGGCACCCTCCCCGCCACCGACATAATGCCGCTGGCCTTGGCCCACGCCGGGCGCCTCGAAAAATTCGGCGCCTAGCGAATTAGGGATTATCATCCCTGCACTTCGCTCAACCTAGGAGAAGACAATGAACTTGCTCATGGTAGCTCTGCGTCTCATCCACCTTTTCTCTGCGTTCATCTGGGTCGGCACCACCTTTTCGATGGTGCTCTTCATTGGCCCCACCGCCCAGGCCGTGGGTGCGGACGCGCAGAAATTCATGCAACATTTCCTCATGCGCAGCCGGCTCACCAAGCTCGTCACTGGGGCCGGGTTGCTCACCGTCATTTCCGGCCTATTGATGTATGGCTACTTGTTCCGCGGCCTGGCCCTCAATAGCGGGGCTGGCCTCGCTCTCACTGTGGGTGGGTTATTCGGCATTGGGGCGCTCAGTGTCGGCCTCGGCATGGGTCGCAGCATCAACCGCATGCGCGCCATCAGCGCCGAGATCGCTAAAGCAGGCGGCCCGCCCAAGCCGGAGCAGCTCGCCGAGCTCGGCAAGCTGCAAGAAAAATTGACCCGGGCCGGCGCCACCAACACCATCCTGATGAGCCTGGCGCTGATCGGCATGACCCTTAGCGAATACTTCGCTATCTAGTCGTCGTAACTGATGGACATCCTCGACCCCAAGCTCACCGAATATCTCACCAACCTCGTGCCGCCGCGGCCGCGCGAGCTGCAAAAGATGGAAGCCTACGCCGCTGAGCACGACTTCCCTATCATCGGGCCGATCTGCGGGCACCTGTGCTACCAGTTGGCCCGCTCGCTGAAAGCCAAACGTATCTTCGAGCTGGGCTCAGGCTATGGCTACTCGACCGCCTGGTTCGCCCAGGCGGTGAAGGAGAACGGTGGCGGCGAAGTGCATCACGTCGTGTGGGACGAGAAGCTCTCCAGCATGGCGCACGAACATCTCAAAGCGCTGGGCTACGAAGGTTTGATCAAATATACGATGGGCGAGGCTGTCCAGACTCTGCAAGCCACCGAAGGCCCATTCGATGTCATCTTCATGGACATCGACAAGCAAGATTACGCCAAAGCAATTCCAACTATTCACGCTAAATTAAAAGCAGGCGGGGTGCTGATCATCGACAACATCTTGTGGAGCGGCCGCATCTTCGACGACAAGGACCAAAGCCCGCAGACCGCGGCCATCCGCGAGGTTACCGGCATGCTCACCAACAATGATCGTTGGGTAGCGTCCGTGATCCCGATCCGCGATGGGCTGCTAGTAGCGACGAAGCTGAGCTAAAAACTAACTCGTCATTCTGAGCCAGTCAACAGCAAAGCTGTTGGCGCCAGCGAAGAATCCATCCTTAAGGTAATTTAACTTTAACGCCAATCTTCGCTCAAGTCTTTGAACGTAGGATTTATTGTTCGTATTAATTCCAATTTCTTCTTTCTAGTCCAACCCTTGATTTGCTTTTCTGACGATATTGCATCAGTCACATTAGCGAATTCTTCGAAATACAGGAGTTGATCAATTTCATACTTGGATGTGAAGCCTTTGACTTTCTTTGCCTTATGCTCTTCCACTCGCCTAATTAAGTCATTTGTTACACCAACGTAGAGAGCACTCCTGCCGTTTCCAAGGATATAAACATAAAACAATTTTTCCCCTCTCATTTGCATTCTGGTGGTTATTTAGGGCCTAGAAAAGGATGGATGCTTCGCGGAGTTTACACTGAGCGAAGCGAAGTGCTCAGCATGACAATCAAAGACGCGCTCCGCTCCTCATTTCTTCTTATTGCGCTGCTGCACACGTTTCTTCGGCCACGGTGGCGCAAAGCGCCACAGGGCCGCGCCGCCTAGCAGCGAGAACAGCGCCAGCGCAATGAACACGTCCTGCCAGAAGCGCATAGGGAACAAGCGAATGAGCGTATCCGAGTACAAGAACAGCCACGAATCGCCCTGGAAGAAGATGTGATGGAACTCGACGAACAGAGCATTGAAGCTAACAGCGATAAAAACAAGCAGCACTAGTATCAAAATCACCGTAACCTTGCCGCCCTGCCCCAGCCAGCCGCGCAATTCATCCCACCAATCGAAGTGCCAGGCCGCCGCGGCGGTAGCGACCAGCATTGCAGTCGCCAGCAGCCACACCTTCAAAATAACCTGGGTCAGCGCTTTGACATCCGCCATATGGCTGAGCTCGCGCTCGTTGTAGAGCGGCGTGCCATCGGGGAATTTTTGCTCGGCCAGGAAAGAAGTGCCCTCATCGTTGAGCAAATAATCCATTGCCAGCGGCGCGTATTCGAGCCGCTGCTCCCGCGTGAGACCATACGGGTCGTCGGGGAAGCCAGGCAGATGATATTCAATATAGACGTATTGATCCGTGAGCAGCAGCCGCACCGAAGTGAGGATCAGCACCAGCGGAACTAAGATAACGACCAGGTAACCAAGGGCTTTCTTCATTGCAATTGCTCGATATCTCCGGAGAGCACAAATCGTAACACCATGCTGTTGATGATCCATTCGATGGGGGCGCGTTCGTCGGTCAGCACCAGGTCGCCGCTGGGCGTGGGCTGCTGGTATTGCAGGGTGCGCTCGATCGAAGTTAGCAGCAGTGGGTTTACATCGCCGCGCGCCGCCAGCAGATCATAATTGGCTTGCAAATTCTCGAACGAAGTCGTTTGCACTGTGGCATAGACCAGCGAGTTGAACGTGTTGGGCACGTCCATTACGTGCACGCTGGCGAAGACCTGTTGCAGCGTGCCCACCAGCGCGTCGATTAGGCGGCGGTCGTCGGGGGCGCGACCCACGTTGATCGCCAGCGTGCCGTTGGCGGTCAGATGCTCGCGGCAAAGCTGGAAGAACTCCACCGTGGTGAGATGCGGTGGAATGTAAGGCGGTCGATACGCGTCGATCTCGATCAGCGAATAGATCTGGTCGCTGTGCTCAAGACCCCAGCGCCCGTCTTCGGTGATGACATTTAAGTTCGGCATGGTCATGCCGAAATATTGCTGTCCCACCTCAACGATCTTTGGATCCAGCTCGTAGCCGTCGATGGGCACTCCGCCGAAAACGGCGGTGGCCTCCCGCGCGCTGGTGCCGGCCGCCAGGCCGATCACCGCGATGGATTGCACATCTTCCAGGGCAAAGGGCGGCGCGTTGAAAAACGGCGCGGCCAGGAACTGCTCCCACGGTCCGTGGTAATCGAGCAGGTCGGGATTGTAGATCGAGTGCACACCCTGCCCCTCATTGAGGCGCAGGTAACGAGTGCCGTCGAATTCTAGTACTTGAATGTAGTTGTAAGCAGACTCGGTTTCGTAGATCTGCCCTGTAGTCGTTTTCAAATTGCCGCGCGCCCAAATGGCGGCCAAGATCGCCAAGAGCAGCGGCAGCACCAGCCAAGGGGCTGCCGCGCTCCAGCCCTCGGCGCGGCCCAGGCCGACCAGCGCCACGGCCATTAAATAGAAACTGAATATAAGGAACGTGGCGGTGGTGCCATACAAAGGAATGAAGAGCAGCACCGGCAAGAAGGTGCCAATGAAGGAGCCGAGCGTCGAAATGGCATAGATGCGGCCGGAGATG
>JBKJWG010000292.1:0-5394 GCA_046716985.1 Anaerolineales bacterium
GGGGTTGCGTGCCAGAAAAATCGTCACCGAAAACATAAATGCGGCTAAGCTCAGGCACGTAGAGGCCACCCAGATGATCGGCGTGACGGCTCAGCTCGTAATCGGTCAAATGATAATCCGCGGGTAAGAGGCCGAGCGCAACCAGAATCCGTTCTGTTTTTTCAAGTTGCAGCGCGGCTTGCTCATCGAAATAAAGGGCAGTGAGCAACAGCGGCGCTTTGCCAACCGGCAGCAACGCGTTCTCAAACGGCGCGTTGCTTTCAAGTCCGCGCAAACTCTTTACCTGATTCTGGATACCACCCATTTGAGCCAGCACGGCCGGGTCGAGTGGCGGGAGTTGCAGCACCGCTTCGAACACATCCACAGCTGTGGCTTCGGGCGAGGCTTCAAGCGTGCCAGCCGGCGTCCAGGTTGGCGGAAGAGTGCGGAATGCTTGCACCCCTGTCCCAGTCGGGCTAGCGCCGGTCAGAAAACCGGCAAACCAGTTGCGGCTGACAAAGAAAATAATGGTAAATAAAATAAGCAAAGCGATGACTGCCAAGATTTGCCTTGGAATTGGGATGCCGCCTTTGGAAGCTTCTTCGCTTTCAGAGCGCAAGGTTTCTTCAGCTGAGGCTGGTTCCTGCTCAGTTGGGAAAATAAGCGCGGGCGTGGGTTCTGCAGGCAATGGCGGCAACGGCGCAGTCTTGGCCGGCGGCTTGGGCTTAGCCGGCGGAGGCTCGGGCTCGCCGCGCAGCGCGCCCAAACGTTTTTGAGCACGCTCGAAGAGCGGGTCGGCGTGCAGGGCTTGACGCAGCGCATATTGTTTGCGCTGAGGGTCATCAAGCGCGTAGCTGAGCAAGTACCAGGCCTGCGCGTTGTTGGGGTTGGCGCGCAGGAAGGCGGCTAGGATGGGACGCGCCTTCTGTGGCTTACCGGCGCGGATCAAGTCAGCGGCTTTTTTAAGCGGATTCGCGCCCTTGGCTCTCATCGCAAAACGATTATACATGCGGCGGCTTCTGCGCAATTTAAGCGAAAAGGACTGCGTGAGCAGTCCTTTTTTGTCAGTAAGACGAGCCGCTTAACCATCATCCTCTTCGACATCGGCCTCATCCACCTCTTCTTCCTCGTCCTCCTCCAGCAGATCATCTTCGTCTTCTTCGCCAACCGGGGCGAAACCGGCTTCCTCCCATTGTTCTTCGAGGGCCACATTATTTTCCCAAGCATCTTCGGGCGTGACTTCACCGGAGGGTGAATATGTGAGGCAGCCTTCTTCGGGATCGAGCTCGACGGCAGCCGCGGCGCAATAGCCTTCGTCGAGGAAGACGCAATCAGCGTAGTGGCAGCGGATGCGCGGCATGCGACGCTAAGCCTCGCGCAGGCTGCGCTGCACACGCACAGCGGACAGGATGAGGATCAGACTCAACACCACCGCAGATAACACACAGAAGGGGCAAATGGCGCGGATGACATAGAGTTCCAAGTAAGTCAAATAACCAGAGTACAGCACGCCTGCCAATGAGAGGCCAAACACGATCAAGGGTCCATTTAATTCAAAAAAAACGCTGCGTTTTTCAAGCAGCAAAATGACGAGCATCACGACATAGGCGCCGCCGCCCAGCACTGCGATGGGCACGCCGGCAATGCTGGAATATTGGCTGGTGTTGACCACTTCGCAGCCGCTACTGACGCCGCAAATGCCCTTCTCAACCAATTTAACCCAAGTGAGATAGGCCGCGTCGAGCAGGCCCACTATGTTTAGTGCGATCAAACTTTTTCTCAGCAAAACAAAGACCTCCAGTTACAACAGCCAGATCTCTTGCAGGGAATTTGCCGCCAGGTTTGTTACGCCGGCTGGCACGCGCATGAGCGCATCTGCCTGCACGAGCGAATAAAGATTACCTGAACCCTGGTGGCCTGTCAAATAAATATTCAAACCATCATCCTGTTCTTTGACTTTCACGCGCACGTAGCTTTCGCGTCCATCGGATTCCACTGGCTCGGCTAGCTTGGCCTTCAAGCTGCGGCGCTGCCAGTTGGGTACGCCGCCCAGCTTGTGCAACGCCGCGCGCACGAAGACTTCGAAGCCAACGAAGGCGGAGGCAGGATTGCCAGGTAAGCCGATATAGGGGACCTCGCGATAGTCTCCAAATGTGAACGGCCGGCCCGGACGCATATTCACTTTCCAAAAATCCAACGCGCCATCGCTGGCGACCGCATCGCGCAAATAATCGTAAGCGCCTACGCTGACGCCAGCAGAGGAAAGAATGAGGTCAGCCTTTTCGCTGACCGCCCTATCGAGATGGGCTTTGACATCCGCCAAATCATCTTTGGCGACGCCCAGCCGGATGGGTTTTGCGCCGCAACTTTGCACCAAGGCGGCCAGCGCGTAGGAGTTGGTCTCATGGATCTTGCCGGGCGCGAGCGGCTGATCGACCGGAAGCAGCTCATCGCCGGAAGAAAAAATAGCTACGCGCGGTTTGCTATACGCGCGTAATTGATTTTTGCCCAATTGCGCCAACAGCGCCAAATCTTGCGGCCGCAAGCGGCTGCCAGCTTTAAGCAGCACATCCCCGGCGCGGAAGTCTTGGCCGGCTGGGCGCACATAGTCGCCAGGTTTCAGTGCGCGATTCACCTGCACCTGCTCAGGCAGCGGCGCACCCGCTTGGGCTACGGGCGCATCAGTATCCTCAACAGGGGTGACCGCGTCTGCGCCTGCAGGCATGGCGGCGCCGGTCATGATGCGCATGGCCTGGCCACTTTGCAAAGTTGCGTCGATAAATTTTCCGGCAGGGATATCACCAGCAACGGTAAGCATTGTGGTTTTACCATTGCCCGCGCCAGCAAGATCGGCGGCGCGCACGGCGAAGCCATCCATGCTGGAATTATCGAAGCGCGGCGAGTCGATATCAGCCACGACATCTTCGGCCAAGACGCGGCTAGCAGCATCGGCAAGGGGGACAGTCTCAACAGATGTGATAGACAAAGCTGTCAAAAGACGCTGGAGGGCTTCGGAAACGCTTAGCATGGCCATAGATCAACCGGGGCGCACGCGGCGGGCTTCAAGAACATTCGGCAGACTCTCGACACGGGTGAGGACGCGACTCAACTGTCCAATATCGTCGACATTGAGGACCAAATCGAAGGTGGCTTCGTTGCGATCGACATCCACTTTGACCTGGCTCATGCTGATGCCTTCATCGGCGATGACGGTAGAGACATCGCGCATGAGCCCATCGCGATCATAGGCCAGGATGCGAACTGCGACCGGATAAGTGCTCTTGGGTGCGCCCCAAGAGACCTGCACCAAACGCTCCTTATCTTTGACACGCAGGATATTGGGGCAATCGCGGCGATGGATGGTGACGCCGCGCCCGCGGGTAATGTATCCGACAATATCGTCGCCGGGCACCGGCTTGCAACATTTGCCAAAGGTGGTGAGCATACCTTTCAAGCCTAGTACGCTGACTGATTGGCCGTTTACCGATGGAACGACGCGCTTAGGTCCAATGCCTTCCAGCAATTTTTCATCGCGCTCGACAATATGAAGCTTGGCGATTAGACGACCCACGGAAATGTCACCGATGCCGATGGCTTCGTAGAGGTCCTCTGCGTTGCGCTGACCTGCATCCTTGGCTAATTTATCCACGTCCAACTCGGTCAGGCCAAGGCGGCGCAGTTCACGCTCGAGCTGGCTGCGGCCGGTAGCCACGTTCTCTTCCTGATCCTGGCGCTTGAACCACTGGCGCACTTTGGAGCGCGCCCTCTCCGTGTTCAACAAGCGTAAATTGGGGTTGAGCCAATCGCGGCTGGGACCGCCGCGCTTGGTGGTGAGGATCTCGACCTGGTCGCCAGTGCGCAGGCGGGTATCGAGAGAGACCAGCTTGCCATTCACCTTAGCGCCGCGACAACGATGGCCCACGTCGGTGTGCACGCTGTAAGCAAAATCCAAAGGCGTGGCGCCGGCCGGCAGATCGATGATGTCGCCGCGCGGGGTGAAAGCATAGACGCGATCGCTGAAGACATCGGTCTTCATGGTATCGACGAACTGGCCGGCGTCGTCGACATCCTGCATCCAATCCATCAGCTGGCGCAGCCAGACTACACGGCGCTCGTATTCCTTATCTTGCCGGCCACCCTCTTTGTAACGCCAGTGAGCGGCGATACCGAGCTCGGCGCTCTCGTGCATTTCCTTGGTGCGAATCTGGACTTCGAGCGGCTTGCCGTCGTCAAACAATACAGCGGTGTGAAGGGATTGGTAGAAATTATCTTTGGGTGCGGCGATGTAATCATCGAATTCGCCGGGGACCGGGCGCCAATGAGTGTGAATAAGACCTAACACGTGATAACAGGTGGCAACGTCTTTCACGATGATGCGCACAGCGCGCACGTCGGTGACGTTCTCAAAATCCACACCTTTGCGGCGCATCTTGGTATAGATGGAGTAAATATGTTTGGGGCGGCCCGATATTTCGGCTTTAATGTTTTCCTGGGCCAGCAAGTTACGCAACTGGTTTTCGATGTCCACGAGTTGAGACTCACGCTCTGAAAGACGCTCGGCGAGATTAGCGGCGATCTGTTTATAGGTTTCGGGTTCGGAATGGCGGAAGGCCAGGTCCTCGAGTTCCCACTTAAGCTGCCAGATACCCAAGCGGTTGGCTAACGGGGCAAAGATATCTAGAGTCTGGCGAGCAATGCGCCTACGCTTTTCCTCATCGAGGAAGCCGAGGGTGCGCATGTTGTGCAGGCGGTCGGCCAGCTTGATGAGCACCACGCGCACATCCTCACCCATAGCGAGGAAGGTCTTGCGGAGCGTTTCAGAGGCCATATCGGCGCCGCGGCTGCGATCTTCATCGCCGGCTTCGGCGGCCTGAGCCTTCTTTTTGCCCTTCTTATGGGTGCCAGTCATGCGAGAGACGCGCGGCAGCTGGCTCAGTTTAGTCACGCCATCAACCAGTTTGGCGATCTCCTCGCCGAATTCGCTGCGAAGGTCGGCGAGGGTGACGCTGGTATCTTCGACGGTGTCGTGCAGGAGGCCGGCGGCCACGACTACGGGCGGCACGTGCAGCTCAGCCAGGATGATGGCCACGGCCAGGCAATGATTGATATAGGGCTCGCCCGAGACGCGCTTTTGGCTTTTGTGAGCCTTGGCGGCGAAGCGATAGGCGCGCTCGATCAGCTCCTGATCGGCGGGAGTGTAGCGTTCCGGGAGAACCTCAACCAGGGTGCTAAGCTCCATGGTCAAGTTAGTATAACCATGCGAAAGAGGGGCATCAAGCACAATGCTGAAGAAAGTTGTACCGAACGCTACACACACGGTCGGTACAACTTTTTTGACGCCTGGATGCCAAGGCGGACATGTAACATGCAACATCGAGACACAGATATGTTGCATGTTGTCAAGGTAGCAAGGCG
>JBKJWG010000293.1:0-10404 GCA_046716985.1 Anaerolineales bacterium
ACCCTGTTCACCGAGCATGGCTACTTCGCCGGCGGCCATCAGCGGAGCAAAGATGGCTGAATCCTCCTGGCTCTTATAAGTCTCGATGTATTTCAACGGATCAGGGTGGCCGACGGCCATGCCGACCCGCCAGCCAGCCATATTGTAGGTCTTGGAAAGCGAATTGAACTCGATCGCAACTTCTTTGGCACCCTTTACTTGGAGCAGGCTGGGCGCGTGGTAGCCGTTGAACCCGACATCGCAATAGGGATTGTCGTGGGCAAGTAGCACGCTGTGCTTGCGGGCAAAGGCCACGGCGCGCTCGAAGAAAGCCAGGTCGGCGATTGCGCCGGTAGGATTGTTGGGATAGTTCAGCCAAAGAATCTTGGCTTTCTTTAGCGCCGCGGCTGGGATGGCATCAAAATCGGGCAGGAAGGAGTTCTTCTCCAGCAACGGCATCCATTCGACTTGGCCGCCAGCGATCTCAGTACTTTTAGCGTAGACGGAGTAGCCAGGATCTGGCACCAAAGCTACATCGCCGGGATTAAGCATTACCTGGCTGAGAATAAACAGCCCTTCTTTAGAACCGATCAGATCAATGACCTCGGTCGCCGGATCGAGTTCAACTCCGAAGCGTTTCTGATAATAAGCGGCGACAGCCTTACGAAATTTCTGCGTGGAGCCAAGCGTGTAGCCGTGCGTGTCGGAGCGGCTGGCGGCTTCGAACATCGCCTCGAGGATGAAGCCCGGCGGCGGCAGATCGGGGCTGCCGATATCCAGACGCACCACGTCCATGCCCTTGGCTTTCAGCGCGGCGATGCGCTTGCCAAGGTCGGCAAAGAAATAGGGCTTGATGGCGGCAATGCGCTCGGCAGGTTTAAACATCGCTCTAGTGTAAGTCATGCTAATTGTTTTGCCAACGGGAATTATTGCGCCAGCAGCCAAGCCAGCAGTGTCTCGCCCACGACTTGCAAGCTGTGCGCAGAAATCTTGTCCAGCGTGTCGGCGCGCGTGTGCCAGTAGGGATAATCGAAATCGATGATGTCCACTGCAGGAATGCCGCGGCCAAGAAACGGGCTGTGATCATCGAGCATCGAATACTTGACCGAGTTGATGAAAACATCATCGTGGCCGAGTTCGGCTGCCTGCTGCCAAATTTCTGCAGCTAGTGCGGTGTCTGAATTGGCTTCCAGATAAATGTTGAGATCGGCATCGCCGATCATATCGACTATTACTACCTTATCCGGTTCGGACGTCAGGGCATCGGCGAAGGCGCGCGAACCCAGGATCCAATCCCAACCTTCGATGCTGCCATTATCTTCGGCATCGAAAAAAACCAACCAGATCTGCCCGTCGAAATCTTGCGGCAACACGCGCGCCAGCTCGAGCAACACCGCCACGCCAGAAGCGCCGTCGTTGGCGCCGGGCACCGGCAATCCACGCGCGGCGGGGTCGGGGTCGTGATCCGCATAGAGTCGCGTATCGTAGTGTGCCCCGAGAATGATCCATGGCTCACCCGAGCCGCGCTTAGCGATCACATTTTGAATCGGGTGGCCAAGCATCTCCGCATCTTGAACTTCCACCTCCCAGCCAGCTTCTTGCAAACTATCCGCCATCAAATTCACCGCTTTTTTGTGCGCATCGCTGCCCGGCAGGCGCGGGCCGAGAGACATTTGATACGCAACATCTTGAAAAGAGCGTTCGCCATTAAAGGTTGAGCCAAAACCTGGATCTGAGCGCAAGCTCAGATAGACATTGAGCGCAATGAAAGCTACCGCAGCTGCGCCTAGAATGACGGATCGCGCGTCTAGTTTGGGAAATTTATTAAGCAAAGTTAGTTGTCCTGGGAAGGGGACTAAACCGCTAGTTCGAAAGTTTCCATTTGCGCTAAATAAGTATCCAGATCTTGCAATGCACGCGCCGCGTTGGCTTGGGCCCGCCCGCGGCGACCCATGCGCTCGGCATCGGGAAGCGGCGGCAGGATGCCGAAGTTGGCTTTCATCGGCTGGAAGTCGGCCTCGTCCGCGTGAGTCACATAGTGGCAGAGAGCGCCCAACATTGTGGTGGGCGGCAACTCAAGCAGCGGCAGCTGATGATGCAGCCTGGCTGCGTTGTGGCCAGCCAGCAGCCCGGTGGCGATGTTGCCGACATAGCCCTCGACGCCGGTGATCTGGCCGGCGAAAAACAAATCCTCGCGCTGGCGGTATTGCAAAGTGGGGTTTAGCAGCTTAGGCGAATGGATAAATGTGTTGCGATGCATCTGGCCATAGCGTTCGAAGCGGGCGTTCTCCAATCCAGGGATCATTTGGAAAACGCGTTTCTGTTCAGGGAATTTTAGGTTGGTCTGGAAGCCGACCAGGTTGTAAAGCGTGCCTGCCAAGTTATCCTGACGTAATTGCAGCACTGCGTAGGGTCGTTGACCGCTGCGCGGATCGCGCAGGCCGACTGGGCGCATGGGGCCAAAGGCCAAGGCGCGGTCGCCACGCTCGGCAATCACCTCGACGGGCAAACAGCCTTCGAAAAACTCGTGAACGCCAGCGCGCACACCGTCTTGCAATTGAGTCTCGAAACTGCGCAGCTCGATGCGTTCGGCTGCCAGCAACGCGGTTACAAAGGCTTCGTATTCCTCTTTGGTCATCGGGCAATTGATATAGTCGCCGGCTTCTTCGTCGCCGCGGCCGTAGCGCGAGGCGCGGAAGGCGATATCCATGTTGATCGAATCCAGGCTGACGATCGGCGAAATGGCGTCGAAGAAATACAAGTGCTGCTCGCCGCTTAGTTTAGCGATAGCCCGCGACAAGCTGGATGAGGTCAACGGCCCAGAGGCGATGATACACAGGCCATCCGGAATTTCCGGCATCTCGGCGCGGATCAGCTCGATGTTCCGGTGGGCTTCGATCCGGCGCGTCACCTCAGAAGCGAAGCCCTCCCGGTCCACTGCCAGCGCCCCACCAGCAGGCAATGCGGTTTCCTCAGCGACGCGCAGCAACAGCGAATCCAGGCGGCGCAGCTCATTCTTGAGCAGGCCGGAAGCCCGGTCAGGCAAGTCCGAACCCAGCGAATTCGAGCAGACCAGTTCAGCCAGCTGATTGCTGACGTGGGCGCCGGTCTGCAACTGGGGGCGCATCTCATAGAGCGCCACCCTTAGGCCGCGTTCGGCGGCCTGCCAGGCAGCTTCGCTGCCGGCCAGTCCGCCGCCGATAACGATCAGATCTGGCTTCTTCGTGCTCATCGGCGCCATTCTATCAAATTGGGCTGGCATAGAACTTGCATCAGGATGGCTATATCCCTATAATCCCAACGGTTCAGGAGTACAAATCATGGCCTTGTCCTCTCCCATCCTTTCGCAGCGCACCAGCCAACGGCCGCAAACCACCGCGCATTTGGCTCAAACGATGAGCCTGCTCGGTTTGAATTCGCAAGAACTCAGCCAAAAGATCGAGGCGGCGCTGGCCTCCAACCCGGCGCTTGAACTGCTCGAAGGCCGCCACTGCCCCACCTGTGGTCGCCTGCTGCGCCCGGCGACTTCGTGCTCAAATTGCGCAGCAAAAAATAAAGCCAAGGGCGAAGAGCCGGTCGTTTTTATTTCACCACCCGAAGACAATATACGCCGCGGCGCCAGCAGCGGTCAAGAGATCCCTGAGGATTTCAATTCAGCTGAGCCCGAGAACCTGGCGGGTTACGTGCTGCGCCAGATTGCAGCCGACCTAGATGCGAAAGAGCAGGAGATCGCCGCGCACATTCTCACCAGTCTGGACGAAGATGGCCTGCTCACCATTCCACTAACAGAAGTGGCGCGCTTTCATCACGTCACGATCAGCGAAGTGGAAGCTGTTGCCAACATGATCCATCACGCCGACCCACTTGGCGTCGGCGCGACATCCACCACTGAAGCATTGCTGATCCAATTGGAATCATTGGGAGAAAAAGTTCCCAATTACGAACTGTGTGCCCGCGCCATTCGCGAAGGCATGGGCTCGCTCAGCAAGAAGCAGTATGCCGAGTTGGGCCATTTGCTTGGCGTCAGCCGCATCAAGGCGCAACAAGTAGCCGAGTTCATCACGCATAACCTGTCGCCGTTCCCGGCGCGCGCGCATTGGGGCAGCCTGCGCACGCCCAACGCGGACGCGCCCGCAACCTACACGCGCCCCGACATCATAATTCGCCGCCAGGACGACAAACGCCTGGTGGTCGAAGTGATGTGGCCCCTGCGCGGCTTGCTGCGCGTGAACCCGCTCTTTCAGCAAGCACTTCGCGAAGCCCCGGAAGACAAAGCCGAACAATGGAAAATCGATCTGGAGCAGGCCAATCTGCTGATCAAATGCCTGTCTCAGCGCAACCAGACCATTGTGCGCCTGATGCAAGTGCTGGCTGTCATCCAGCGCCAATTTATTTTAGGCGGTGACGCCCACTTGCGCCCTTTCACACGCGCTAGCATCGCCGACGAGCTTGGCGTGCACGAGTCGACCGTGTCGAGGGCAGTGTCCGGCAAATCCGCTCAATTGCCTTCGGGCAAGATCGTGCCGCTGTCACAATTCTTCGATCGCAGCCTGCACATCCGCACCGCGCTGAAGAAAATCATCAAAGACGAACCCAAGCCACTCAGCGATACCAAGTTGGCTCATCTGCTGGGCAAAGAAGGTTTTCATGTAGCGCGCCGAACTGTAGCCAAATATCGAACCATGGAAGGTATCTTGCCTGCCCACATGAGAAGGGTCCAGGCCGTATAAGCCTATGACACTTTCCGGCATCGGCGAACTGCCGCTCTTCAAGCGGCGCAGCGCAGGAGCAGAGGAAATTGAAGCCCTGCTGGATTTGCTGCCCCACCCCACACTGATCGCCGATAGCCGCAGCGGGCGCATTCTGTTCGCCAATGCGCAAAGCAGTCAGCTGACTGCCTATACGCGCAAAGAATTTCTTGAATTAAATATCGCAACGCTGCTTCAAGAATTTGCGATCGACGAACTCGAAAAAGCCAAAAGTAAAAAGTCTTACAACTTAATCAAACGAAATAGCAGTTCTCTTTCGGTCTCTGTAAAAACTAGCGCGTTAGGTGGACCCGATCATTGGGTGGCGCTCATTTTGCAATCCGGTTCACAAGCAGAACAAGAGCAGCAGGGGCTGAATGAGCAGCGCTGGGAAGCGTTTCACTTGCTCAGCCTTGCGGCTCAGCAAAGTGAATTGGCTTCGTGCTATCGCCAGATCTTGCAGGCCGGGGCCTTGCTGACTGGTGCGCGTCATCTATTGCTTTACACTCAGACCGCCGACGGGCAACTCAATCTTGAAGCCGTGATGGGCAGCGGCGTCGATTTTCCCACTCAGCTTGAACAAAAAGAATTGGGTCATTTGCGTCTGCCAAAAGTTTGGCAGCCGGGCAAACCGATCGATTCGGTGCTGCATAAAACAGCCCACGCGGCCAAGCTGAGTTATCTGGCCAGCACACCTCTCGATCTTACCCAGCCCGAATCCGGCATTCTGGTGGCCGCCGACGAGCAAAGTTCGCCAGCCAAAGAATTGCTCACCATGCTGCAGATCTTGGCCGCTACCGCCGCCACTGCGGCGCTGAGCGCGGAATTGCACGACACGCTGAACAAAGATCTCAGCCGGCTATCTGAAAGCAGGGAGTTGAGCGCGGCCTTGCAAGAAAGCGTCGAGGATGGCCTGGTCTTCACCGATTCAGATTTGAGAATCGTCGAGATCAACCCATCTGCAGAAACGATGCTTGGTTACACCACAAACGAAGTGCAAGGTCGCCCGGCTAACGACGTCCTCATCAGCAGCCAATCCTTGCTTCCCAACTTGGAGCAAGCCGTCCGAACTGGCAAGCCAGTGGAGATCGGCGAGCGCAAGCTACATCGCCGCGACGGCAGCGAGTTCCTGGCTTTGGTGCGTCTGGCGCCCATCCAGAACAACGGTCACGTACATAAATTGACCATCTTATTTAGCGACCTTAGCGAGCACGAGGCTTTCCATTTGCGCAGCCAGCAGCTGCAGCAGCGCGCCTGGCTCGGCGAAATCACCGCCATCTTTGCTCACGAAGTGCGCAACCCGATCAACAACATCAGCACCGGGCTGCAATTGATGCAAATGAATTTGCCCGAGCAAGACCCGATGCAGGAGCAGATCAAGCGCCTGCAAGAAGATTGCGACCGCCTCGAGCATCGCATGAAATCTGTGCTTAGTTTCTCGCGCAGCTTGGACCATAACCCCGAGCCGTTGGATATGGCCGAGTTCTGCCGCCAGCAGCTTGAGCGCTGGCGCCCACGCATGGCACGCAAAAGCATTCAAGATCATTTGCAAGCGGCCGCCAACACGCCGCCGGCCTATGGTGACCGCCGCGCGCTGGACCAAGTCTTTACTAATCTGATCACCAACGCCATCCAGGCCATGGAAGGCCAGGACAACGGTTTTCTGGCGATCAAGGTGGCCCCGAATCCCCATAATTCAAAAATGGTTGACATCCACATTTCCGACAATGGCCCGGGCATCCCTGAAGACTTACGCAAGCGCGTCTTCGAACCCTTCTTTACTACCAAGGATGAAGAAGGCACCGGCTTGGGGCTGGCTATCACTCGTCGTATCATCATGGCTCACAAAGGTGAGATCGATCTGGAAAGTTTCCCCGGTGGAACTTTGTTTAAAATCCAGTTGCCCATCGCTCCCGCCGAAGCATTGAAGGACATCGAGGCCCAATGAGCTTAACCGTTTTAGTTGTAGATGATGAGAAGAACGCCCGCGAAAACATTGCCGCGTTCTTGAAGAAGAAAAATTACGAAGTTCTCGAAGCCAGCGATCTAAAAGAAGCCAAGAAAACTATCGCGGATGGCAGCGCCGATCTGGTGCTGCTCGACGTCCAACTTCCAGATGGCTTGGGCACGACGCTGCTCGAAGAAAGTGTCTCTAATCCGAGCAGGCCCCCCATCATTATGATCACCGCTCACGGCGATATCGACATGGCCGTTGAAGCAATGAAGAACGGCGCCCACGACTTTTTGCAGAAGCCGATCAAATTCGAGCGCCTAGAGCAGTCTATTCAGCGCGCCGGCGAAAGCGTGGCCATGCGCCGCGAGCTGCAGCACCTGCGCCAGGCGCAACAAAGCGATTTCGTGCTCGGCCAGAGCGCCGAGATGAAATCACTCCTGGCGCAAGCCGAGCGCGCCGCCCAGGCCTCTGCGTCCGTGCTAATCACTGGGGAGACCGGCACCGGCAAAGATTTACTGGCGCAAGCCATCCATCGCATGGGTCCGCGCAAAGATAAGCCTTTTATCGCCATCAACTGTGCCGCTATCCAAAGCACAGTTATTGAATCCGAACTGTTCGGTCACGAGGCGGGCGCCTTTACGGGCGCCGACAAAAAGAAGCCCGGCCTTATGGAGATCGCAAACGATGGCATCCTCTTCCTGGACGAAATTTCCTCCATGCAGACCGACATGCAGGCCAAGCTGCTGCGCGCGCTAGAAAGGCACGAGTTCCGCCGCATGGGCGGCACTACGCTAATCAAGGTGGACGTGCAGATCCTAGCCGCTTCCAACCGCAACTTGCCCGCTATGATCGCCAAAGGTGAATTCCGCGACGACCTTTATTACCGTCTCAAAGTAGTTGACCTCGACATGCCACCGCTGCGCGAGCGCAAACAGGATATTCCCGAACTGGTCGGTTTCTTCGTCCATCAAAACAACCCACACATGGGCCTGAACATCCAGGATGTTACTCCAAGGGCCATGCAAGTCCTCATCGCTCACGACTGGCCCGGAAATATGCGTGAGTTGCACAACGTAGTTGAACGTGCTATGCTCTTTTGTGATGAAGCCGCGATCGACCTGGCTCATCTGCCCGCAGAGTTGACCGCCCCCAAGAAAAGCAAAGCGAAATAAATCCGGGCGTTCTGCGGCTCAACGATTCCGCGCAGCTGGTAGCAAAAAGCAAGAGTGTTCTCTATGGCACGGGTGAATTCTTCCCGTTCGCTTCACTCAAGGCTGCGGCTTCGCTCAGAATGACAATCAAAAAATGGACGATTCGTGGAACTAGTAAAAAAGCGGATATTTTTGTGGATCTGCCTCGTGCATCATGTTGTAGACTGTGTAGAAAATATCTTCGGCGTTGGGCTTGGACCAGTAGTTGCCGTCCGTGCCATACGCCGGACGGTGCGCTTTAGCCGAAAGCGTTCGCGGCGCCGAATCCAGCCAGCGGTAGCCCCCTTGTTTCTCTAGCACCTCTTGCATCATAAATGCAGTCGTGCCACCGGGCACATCTTCATCAAGGAATAACACGCGATTGGTCTTCTGCAGCGATTCCACAATAACGCCGTGCAAGTCGAATGGCATCAACGATTGCACATCGATAAGCTCAACATCAACGCCTAAGCCCGCCAGCGCCTCGGCCACTTCGGCGGCGATGCGGGACAGCGGCCCATAAGTCACGACAGTCACATCTTTACCAGCGCGCAATATTTCGGGCACGCCGACCGGTACTGTGAACTCGGCGATGTTATCGGGCAAGCGCTCCTTGAGGCGGTAGCCATTGAGGACTTCAACGACCAAGCCGGGCTCGTCGCTGGCCAGCAGCGTGTTGTAAAAACCGACCGCCTGGGTCATGTTGCGCGGCACCAGGATCAACATGCCGCGTAACAGATGCAGGGCGCCTGCCATCAACGAGCCAGAATGCCAGATGCCTTCCAGGCGGTGGCCACGTGTGCGCACAATGAGCGGGCACTTCTGGCCGCCTTTGGTGCGCCAAGTCAATGTGGCGACATCGTCGGAAAGAATCTGCAACGTGTAAAGCAAATAGTCCAAATATTGAATTTCGGCTATCGGGCGCAGGCCACGCAGCCCAAGGCCGATGGCCTGGCCAATGATGGTCGCCTCGCGAATGCCGGTGTCGGCTACACGCAGCTCCCCATAGATCTCTTGCAGACCGGCGAAACCCTGGTTCACATCACCGAGACGGCCCAGATCTTCGCCGAACGCCACCACGCGTGGGTCGCGCTTGAGCATGGCATCAAAGCCTTTATTGACAATTTCGAAACCATTGAGCGTGGGAGATTTATCTGAATACAACGCTTTGACTTCTGGAACGCGCTCTGCGGTGTGGGTATAGAGATCGGAGCTATAGCGCTCTTCACCGGCCTTATCCTGCTCCTGCTTCCACTGGACCATTAGCGGCTTGCCCGGCAGCGGCTCATCCTTGAGCAAGGTCATGGCCTTGCGATAGGCGATCAGCATATCCTGGCGCAGCGGGTTCTGCGCGGCCAGCATGTCCTTAATCATTTTGTCGAGTTCGGGCGCGTGTTTGGAAGAGCCGGCTACCTCAATGAGCAGGTCGCCAAACGCTTCGATCTCTTTGCGGATCGGCTCTTTATAAGCTTCCCAAGCGCGTGCCCGGATCGCTTCGACATCCAGCCGGTCTTCTTCTTCGAACTTGTCGAGTTCGGCGGCGGTGGCAAATTTCTGCTCGATGATCCATTCGCGGAACTTGCGCAGGCAATCGTTTTCTTCTTCCCACTTGAGCCGTTCGGGCGGTTTGTAGCGTTCATGGCTGCCAGAAGTCGAATGCCCCTGCGGCTGTGTCAGTTCGTTCACATGCAAGATGGCGGGCACATGTTCTTCGCGTGCGCTGGCGGCCGCCTGTTCGTAAGCTTCGATCAGGGCCGGATAGTCCCAGCCACGCACAGTGTAAATATCGTAGCCATCATCGCCACCTTTGCTGCGCTGGAAGCCGCTCAGCAAACGCGAGAGATCAGCTGTGATCTGGAAGTCATTCGGCACAGAAATGCCATAGTCATCATCCCAGATCGAAAGCACCGTAGGCGCCTGGAGCACGCCGATGGCATTGACCGCCTCCCAGAACATACCTTCGGCGGTACTGGCATTGCCAATCGTGCCGAAAGCCACTTCAGCGCCATTGTGTGAGAATTGGGGGAAATCTTTGAGCTCTTTTACTTCTCGATAAAGTTTAGAAGCGTAGGCGAGACCAACGAGTCGCGGCATTTGCGAGCCAGTCGGTGAAATATCCGACGAGGAGTTATACATGTCGGCAAGCGGCTTCCAGCTGCCATCCGGGTTCAGGCTGCGGGTGGCGAAGTGGGCATTCATCGCCCGCCCTGCTGAGGCCGGCTCTGCCTTCACATCGGCATGGGCATACAATTGAGCAAAGAATTCGTCCAGCTTATGCTCGCCGATGGCCAGCATAAAAGTCTGATCACGGTAATAGCCCGAGCGAAAATCCCCTTTGCGGAACACTTTGGCCATGGCCAATTGAGCCACTTCTTTGCCATCGCCGAAGATGCCGAACTTGGCGTTGCCGCTCAGCACCTCGCGCCGGCCAACCAGGCTAACCTGGCGACTCAAGACCGCCATGCGGTAATCGTTAAGAAGCTGGTCTTTGGGCGGGTAGATCGAACGCGCGCGGGCGCGCGCAGTATCGCGG
>JBKJWG010000294.1:0-6701 GCA_046716985.1 Anaerolineales bacterium
GATCTTCATGTCGCTCGCCACGGACAGCCATCACCCGGAAGAACCCGGCGAGCAGCACTAGAAATTTATTCATTAAGAATTCACGGAGGAATTGGTATGGAAGGTGATATCGTAATTGCAGCAAAAATGATCGGCGCGGGACTGGCCACCATCGGCGCCCTGGGCGCTGGTATTGGCATCGGCATCGTGGTCAATGGGGCGGTGCAAGCCATGGGCCGCAACCCGGATGCCAGCGGCCTGATCACGACCAACATGTTCCTGGGCATCGCGTTCTCGGAATCGATCGGTATCTTCTGTTTGGTGATCGCCTTCCTATTGCTGTTCGTGGTTTAGGCTAAGGATCGAGGAATTTTGCCATGGAAGCATTAGGCATAAATATCGGCTTTTTAGTAGTCCAGATCATTAACTTCGGCATCGTGTTCCTGGTGTTGAGCGCCTGGGTCTACAAGCCCCTGGTGGCTATGTTGGAAAAGCGCCGCGAGACGATCGCCAAGAGCTTGGAAGATGCGCGTCTGGCTTCTGAAGCACGCGCCAATGCGGAAAAAGAGGCTGAGAAATTGCTGAACGAAGCCCGCGCCAAGTCCGCTGCAGAAGCGCGCGAGATCACCGTGCGCGCCGAGCAGCAAGCCAAAGAGATCCGCGCCGCCGCCGAAGCTGTGGCTGCTAAAGCACGCGAAAACGCCCTGGCTGAAGTCGAGCAGGAACGCGCCCGCATCCTCAGCGATCTGCGTGGCCAAGTGGCTGCGTTAGCTGTCGCCGCCGCGCAGAAACTGATCGGCGAAGCTTTGGACGCAAAGAAGCAACGCGCGTTGATCGATGAGTTCTTCTCCGGCGTGAAAGAGGGCAAGGTGACAGTGGTAGAAGGCGCCGATGTGAGCGGCACTGGAGCTGTGGTAACCAGCGCGTTACCTCTCACAAAAGAAGAGCAGCAAACGGTTGAGGGCCAAGTGATCAAGTCGCTGGGAGGCAAGGGTGAGGTTACGTTCAAAGTGGACCCCAATATCCTGGGTGGCCTGGTGGTGCGCGTGGGCGACAAAGTGCTGGACGGCTCCGTTGCGGGCCAGCTAAGCGCCCTGGGCCAGACCCTGCGTTAGATCCTCGTTCAGCTATCAAAAGACGCCCAGTTTGTTGGGCGTCTTTTTGTTATAAATGCACAGTCGATGCCCACGCTAAACGAACTGCTCAAGGATTTCCCTAGCAAGAACGCCGTGCCCGCAATCGAAGTCAAGGGCATCGCCATCGATTCACGGCAGGTGCAGCCGGGCGACGTGTTCTTTGCGGTGGTGCAAGGCGTGGACCGCTACAAGTTCCTCGATCAAGTCGTCGAGAAAGGCGCCGTGGCAGTAGTCGGCGAGCGCGCTGATATTCAACTGGATATCCCGCACATCCAGGTGGCGGATACGCGCGCGGCGTTAGCGCATGCGTCTGCTGCATTCTATGGCCAGCCCGCCCGCGATCTAACCATGATTGGCGTCACCGGCACGGATGGCAAGACTACTACTTCCAACTTTATTTATCACATCCTGCGGGCCGCTGGCTACCAGACTGGAATGATCAGCACGGTCAATGCACAAATTGGGGATGCCGTGCTTGATACCGGCTTCCATGTGACCACGCCTGAAGCTTTCGACACCCAGCGCTATCTGCGCCAGATGGTGGACGCAGGCCTGAGCCACGCCGTGCTCGAGATGACCTCGATCGGCCTGGCGCAGCAGCGCGGGGCGCGGCCGAAAGAATTCGATATTGCCGTAGTGACTAATATCACCCACGAGCATTTAAACGACCACGGAACTTACGAGGCTTATTTCGATGCCAAGGCTTTGTTGTTTGAAGGGCTCAGTCAGCCTTACAAAAAGAAAAAACCGGTTGAACGCTTAGTGGTTTTGAATCGGGATGATAAATCTTACGAAGGTCTGGCTAAGCGTAGCCAAGTGAAGCAACTATCGTACGGCGTGCACCCCGAAGCGCAGTTGCGCGCAACAGATATTCAAAACCAGCCGGATAGCCTTAGCTTCATGGTGCACGGCCCGAACTTTAAATTCCCAATAGAAGCCAAAATGTTCGGCGCGTACAATGTGTCCAACGCGCTGGCAGCCATCGGCGCCACTGTTGTGGGGCTGGGCATTGAGCCCAAGGCCGCCCAGGCCGGCATCGCCGCTTTGCAGGGTGTGCCCGGGCGCATGGAGCGCATTGAGATGGGCCAGGATTTCACCGCTATTGTGGATTTTGCGCACACGCCCAACGCGCTCAGGGTGGCTTTAGAAGCGGGCCGCCAGCTCACCGCGGGCCGCGTGATCGCTGTGTTCGGCTCAGCCGGCCTACGCGATAAAGCCAAGCGACGCATGATGCCGGAGCACGCCGCCGCGCTGGCTGATGTGAGCGTACTGACCGCCGAAGACCCGCGCACCGAATCGCTGGATAATATTCTGGCGGAAATGGCGACCGCGTCAAAGAGCAAAGGTGGCGTAGAAGGTAAAACTTTCTTCCGCGTGCCGGACCGCGGCGCGGCCATCTCGTTTGCGCTGCTGCAAGCCAAACCCGGCGACCTGGTCATTGTGCTCGGTAAGGGTCACGAGCAATCGATGTGTTTCGGCGAGATCGAGTATGCCTGGGACGACCGCGTGGCTATGCGCGCCGCCCTGGCGGAACTTCTCGGCACCGAAGGGCCGGCTATGCCCAAATTGCCGACAAGCAGATAGAAGTAGGCGCGCCGATGAAAACGGATGGGGCAGAATAGTTCAGATGGTAAGCTTTTGTTGGGACGATCTCGTCTCTTGACCAAGCAAAGAGGAACTAGCAGATGAACCCAAAAACATCTAAAAACCAATTCCCTAAGCCAAAGAGATCGGTCATAAAGTGGCTGTTAGATTCGGATCCATCGATCCGTTGGCAGGTCATGCGTGACATCGCCAAAGAGCCTGACGAGATCATAGCCGCCGAGCGCTCGCGGGTTGCCGTGGAAGGCTGGGGCGCCCAGCTCCTTTCCCGTCAGGCGCCGGATGGCACCTGGGGTGATGATGTCTCCTTCCCCAAATGGTCTTCGACTCTGCAAACCCTGCAGCTCCTGTGGACTATGGGGCTGGACCCTATGAGCGAACAAGCGCGCAAGGCGGTGGGCCTTCTGAGGGATAAGGTTACCTGGGGCCCGGAATGGGGTGACTCGCCGTTCTTCGAGGGCGAGGTAGAGCCTTGCATTAACGGTAGGGTTCTAGGGCTCGGAGGCTACTTCGGTGAGACCAGCGATAGGCTGCTTGAGAGCAGCTCAAGGACGGCGGTTGGAACTGCGAAGCGGAGAGGGGCTCTGTGCGCTCCTCGTTCCACACCACGATCTGCGTTCTGGAGGGGCTGCTCGAGTACGAGAAGGCCAAGGGAGCCACGGCTGTGGTGACGGCCGCGCGGGTGCGGGCACAGAAGTACCTCCTGGAGCGGCGCATGTTCCGGTCACTGTCCACCGGCGAGGTGGTGGCAGTGGATAAGAAGACCCGCCTGCCGACCAAGTGGACGCTTTTTTCGTTTCCGACCACGTGGCACTACGACATGCTGCGTGGCCTGGACTACTTGCGCAGCGCAGGCGCGCAACCGGAAGAGCGGATGGCCGAGGCTGTCGAGCTTGTGGCGAAGAAGCAAGACCCGAACGGGCGTTGGCCGCTCGAGAACTCGCACGCCGATCCAGTCGGCCTCAATATGGAAGACGGGGTAGGCAAGCCTAGCCGCTGGAACACATTGCGCGCCTTAAGAGTGCTGGATTGGTATTCGGCATCAGGCTGACGCAGATACGGTGGGCATTCTAGTCGGAGTTTCGCTGCGCTAGACGCTTTACGGCTGCGTGGGATCAAATGAAAACTCTTGATAAAGCTTTTACCTGGCTGGATAAACGAGCTGATCGCTTGGCTTCCAGGTTTAGTGAGCGCCAATTGCAAATGGCGCTGATTGGGCTGCCCGCTCTGCTGGCGCTGATTTTGCCTCTCGCATTCTTTGGGAAATCGATCTTCACCTTTGTACCTAATTCTTCGGACGAGATCATCTACTGGCGCGAAATCAAAACATTTACGGATTACGGTTTTGGCGGCGGCCAATATTCCACCAATGAAGAGCCGGCGCGCTTTGCCGCCAGCCCGTTCGGCTCGCATGGGCCGGCTTTCGCCATTCTCTACGGAGCCCTTGGCAAGCTAGTCGGCTGGCAGCAAAACTCGGCCATCCCTATCCACCTCTTGCTTGTCCCGCTAGCCTTGTTCGCGGCCGTCAAGCTTGCGGCCCCAGATCGCAAGCAGCTGCTTGTGCTGGCCGCGCTGCTGGTCACCTGGTGGCCGCTGCAGCTCTACATTCCCAGCAATATGCAGGAGGTACTGCATATGTGCTTGGCCATCGTGCTGGCAGCACTTTTTTATAGATATTTCACAACTAAGAAAGGCAAGCGCAGGATCGCGGCCTACATTGCTCTACTACTGCTGTTTGGGCTCCCGTTCAGGTTTATTTGGGGTTTCCTTTTTTCCCCCTTGGTTTTGTTCTACTCTGAAAAGAGGACGTGGCGACGTTGGATATTTGCCAGCCTTGTCACCGGCATTGTCCTGTCAGCAGGCGTAGCTTTTGTGCAGATCTTCTATTCGCCGTATCCTTGGTTTTCGAGCGAATGGTTGGTTACCTTGCAGGCTAACCCTATGGCAGCAATATCCGATCTGGTCCACCACTTTGTCGATTCTGCGCGCACCTATATTTCGCCAACGAGCGGCCTACCTTTGGTTGTCTTGGTGCGCTATCAGGTTCTGGCGCTGATTGCGGCCGGCTTGCTTTGGCTGCAGGAGGCACTTAGCAGCCGGAAGAAAAAGGCCTCGGCCGATCTTGTCGAACCGAGCTTCCATTTTTTCAATCTGGCTTCAGTGCTTCTTTTTGTGTTGCTTTTCTACGATGTCTTGGACACCCGCGACTACCGCATGTTTATTGCCCCGCTTCTTTTGACTGCCATTCTGCTTGTTTTCTTTAACCGTATGAAACTTGTTTATGCGCTCATTGCGCTCAATCTAGTTTTTCTAGTTCCCTTCCTGACATATTACTCGCAGTTCCGCCAACCTAATTTCCAATACGATGAGGCTCTAGTGAGTGAATTAGCCGCTCAAATCAACGCTCAAGTGCAGATTGCCGAATATCAATCGCGCTGGTGTAACACGATTTCTGTGGGCAAATTTGGCGCGTTCAATCCTCTTTCGTATCCGATTGCCGGCGTCAATGGTGGCTTTGGCATCACCACCATCCTGGATTGGAAAGCGTTCCGCGATCGGCCGCTGATGGCCAAATACGTCTTGCTCGACCCGGATTACACCGAGCCAAGTTTTGGTAATCCGGTAAATCGCTTCGATCTGGTTGAGCTCACCTCAACACAATTGGGCACTCTCTACCTAAACCCAAACGCGCCTTGTAGCAACTAAAAAGGACGGGCGTCGCCCGTCCTTTTGTTTTTGTTGTTTGCCTCTAGCGCCCGCGCCGGAAGTTGCCGCGGTCGCGGCCGCGGTCTCCGCCGCTTGGGCGGCCGCGATCGCCACCACTGGGTCTGCGTGCGCCTCCGCCGCCCTTATCTTTCTCACGCGCTTCTTCAGGCGTCCAGCCTTCGAGCACAGCCTGACGCGAGAGACGGATCTTCCCGCTCGGGTCGATATCCGTCACCATCACGGTGACTTCGTCGCCCACTTTCACCACGCTCTCGACCGAATCGACGCGGGTGCTGTCGAGCTGGGAGATATGCACCATGCCATCAGTGCCGGGCAGGATCTCGACAAAGGCGCCGAAATCAGTGGTGCGCACCACTTTGCCGGTGTAGATCTTGCCGATCTCCGCCGTCATGGTGAGCGCTTCAATACGATCCCTGGCGATCTTGGCTTTGTCGCCATTGTCGGATGCGATGAACACAGTGCCATCGTCGGCGATGTCGATCTTGGCGCCGCTTTCTTCCTGGATGGCGCGGATGGTCATGCCGCCCGGCCCGATGATGGCGCCGATCTTCTCGACCGGCACCGAGATGGTGGTGATGCGCGGCGCATGCGGCTTGAGTTCTGGCCGCGGCGCGGGCAACACTTCCAGCATCTTGTCGAGGATATGCTTGCGGCCCACTTTGGCCTGGTCCAGCGCCTCAGACATCATCTGAGTGGTCAGCCCTGAGATCTTGATATCCATCTGAAGGGCGGTGATGCCCTTATCGGTGCCGGCGACTTTGAAATCCATGTCGCCGAGATGATCTTCGATGCCTTGGATGTCGCTCAGGATCTTATATTGGCTGCCATCGGTGATAAGACCCATGGCGATGCCGGAAACGGGCGCCTTGATCGGCACACCGGTATCCATCAGCGCCAGGGTCGAGCCGCACACCGAGCCCATTGAGGTCGATCCATTCGAAGAAAGACACTCTGATACTAGTCGCAGTGTGTAGGGGAATTCTTTTTCGGAGGGCAGCACGGGAACCAGAGCACGTTCAGCCAAAGCTCCGTGACCGATCTCGCGGCGCGAGGAGCCGCGCAGCGGCTTGGCCTCGCCGGTAGAGAAGGGCGGGAAGTTGTAGTGATGCATGTAGCGCTTCGACTCGATCGGCGAAAGCGTGTCCAGTTCCTGGGCTTCTTTGGGCGTACCCAAGGTGGCTATGGTCAGCACTTGAGTTTCGCCGCGGGTGAACAACCCTGAGCCGTGAGCGCGCGGGCTGTAATCCACTTCGCACC
>JBKJWG010000295.1:0-4381 GCA_046716985.1 Anaerolineales bacterium
GTGGCCTTCTGCGGCATTAGATTCACATCTGCTTCAAGGACGCGCAGCGAAGCTACATAGTCCTCTAGAGCGGCGGTCACTAATTGCGGATCCGCTTGCACGGCCAGCAATTCTTGTAAACGGCGGCGGGTCAATTCGAGGTCAACGTAGACCGTGTTGACATGCACGCTGCGCCACACTTGTTCGCTGGCCAGTTTCCATGAATATAGAAAATCGCCGGGCAACACATTTTGTGCCAGGGCGAAACCGGTAGTGGCAAAAGTCAATACCAGAACGGCTAAGGAAACTGCATAGCGCACAACTAAAGCCGGGCGGCGCCAAGCCGGCCGATGTGGGCGGACGCGCATATGTTCCCCTAAGAGAGTGCGGGTGCGTGTTTTGAATTCCGGCGAAGCAACTATTTCACCGGCGAATTCAAGTTTTTTGGCTGCTTGTAAAAGGGGGCGTAATTCGGCGTTGAATTCAGGATAGCGTTTTAAACACTCTTCCAATTCGTCGCCCGACTGCATGCTCGCCAAGCATTCTTCCAGGGCGACTTCAAACTTGTTCATTTTGGTTCTCCATTAATTTAGCCAAGGCCTGTAAGCCGCGCATTTGAAGGGCCCTGACTGCACCCTGACGCTTGCCTAAAGCCTTGGCTACTTCTTGCGTGTCTAGGCCATGAACGAGTTTGAGAGTCAAAACGTTACGCTGATCTTCGGTCAATTGTTCCATTAAACCCATTATTTGCTGGGCTTCGATGCGGGTGCTGACGTGCTCGGAGACTGGAATGGCGTTCTCGTCGTAGGTGTTGACCACCGCTTCCAGGGGGGCAACCTCTTTACGGGTGCGGTAATGATCGATCACGGCATTGCGGGCAATACGAAAGAGCCAAGCGCGGAAGGGCACGCCGCGCATTTGATAACTTTCCAGCTTCTCCCAAGCTTTTAGAAAGACGTTGGCAGAGATATCTTCAGCTGTTTGCTGGTCTTCGACTCTCAGGTAAACGAAACGATAGATGCTGTCGAGATAGGCATCGTAGAGTTGACCGAAGGCTTGCTGGTCCCCCTTAATAGCTTTCTTTACAAATTTATCTTCTTGCGGAAGGTCTGCGATGTTTGGCAATGGGACCTTTGTCGGACAATGAAGAATATTTTACCTGAGCTGAGAAAAGGTTGAGCCCAGTGTATAATAAAAATCTCAGTTCTCTCGTTCTCGCCAAGTAACCTCAAATTTTGCCGGTAAGGAGGAATGCCATGATGCGAATGGTCAAGAAACAACCACGACTGCTTAACATCCTCGTTGTGCTAATGCTCATTGGCGGCTTGCTATTAAGCGCCTGCGGGGAGTTAGGCCTGAACCTCACCCTGGGCGGGGGTGAGGGTGGCGGCGATGGGGGTACAGTTTCCGATAGCACGCTGTTGCCTGTGTTGCTCGTAGTAGTTTTGGTGGTCGCCGTCATTGCTTTGGTGGGTCGCAGGTAGCAGCCCAAGAAAGAGGCGAAAAAATGCCTAATACGGAAAGGCTCAAAGATCTGTAAAAACGAGCTGTGTGCACAAAAGGCAGGCTATCGCCATTGGACCTTCCGAAGCCCGCAAAAAGGGCGCCAAGGTGCCCGAAAAAAAATATCTAGGAGGTACGCAATGAATTTCGCTCCAAAAGTAAAACGCAATATTTCTTTTTTCATCCTGTTTAGCCTGTTTGCCGGCTTGTTCCTGGCGTCCTGTAGTGGCACCACGTTGGTCGATATCAATCTGGATCCCACGACCGGCGCCGGCAACATCGTGGTAACCGGCAATCAAGATGAAGGTTCCACTCCCAGCGATAGCGGCGATGCCACTGTTGGCAACACGGATATGTCCCAGGTCGTGCTCTTCGGCGTTATCATCGCAGTCTTGCTCGGCACGGCGGCCATCATCATTTCGGCCTCCCGCCGCTCGAGCCAGGAATAGGAGATCAATATGAGCCCTGAACAAATCACCCGCGAGCGCACCGAGCGTGTAACCCGCGGAGAAAACCTAACCCCGCGGCAGATCATGCTGCGCAAGTTCACCCGCTTCATCTGGTGGGGCACGGCGGTGCTTGAGGGGTTTATCGGTTTGCGCGTAGTGCTGCGCTTGATGGCCGCCAACCCCGACAATGCCTTCGCCAATTTTATCTACTCGGTGACTAATGTATTCCTGTGGCCGTTTAGCGGCCTCACGGTCACTCCGCAATCTGGCGGCGTGGTGCTTGAGATCTCCTCGGTGATCGCCATGTTGGTCTACCTACTGCTGGCCTGGGTCTTCACCGAACTCTTATGGCTGATCCTGGGCCGTGAGCGCGCCTAACCTAAAAAACCCCAGACAAGAAGGAACGCCAACTTGACACTTATCGATTTTCTAGTTCTTCTGGTGATCGCTGGCATCGCCGGCTCGATCGGTCAGGCTATCGCCGGTTATTCCACCGGTGGCTGCCTCACGTCGATCGCGGTCGGGTTCATCGGCGCTCTCATTGGTGTATGGCTGGCGCGGGCGCTTAATCTGCCTGTGTTATTCAACATCAGTGTGGGCGGCACGACCTTCCCGCTGCTGTGGTCGATCATCGGCGCGGCGCTGTTCGTGGCGGTGATCAGCTTCATTTCGCATAGCCGCGTCTAAAAGCGCTCTAAATGCAAAAAGTCCTCGACTTATGTCGAGGACTTTTTGTTTTAGAAAATGATTGTCGAAGCTAACTAGCCAATTGCGCTTCAACAGCTTCCATAAACCCGCTTACGCGATAGGGTTTGTTGATCATGCCGGTGAAACCGTTCTCGCCCAAGCCCGGCTGCATAGCGGCCATGGGTGTGGCCGTACAGGCCAATATGGGCACACTTTCGTAGCCGGCGTTGCTGCGCAAGCGGGCCAGGAAATCGCGGGCGTCGATATCCGGCAGCCAGTAATCGTATACGATCAGATCAGGCTTGTTCTCCAGCGCCATCTGCAAACCCAATTCGCCGCTGCCGGCGATTTGGACTTCGTGGCCGTAGCGACGCAGAATCTGCGCGGCTAGTTCAGCACTATCCGGCATATCTTCTATTACCAGGATTTTAGGCATCGGTATTTACCCCATTACGAGCGATTGGGTATGTTAGCACGCGCACCAGAAGCGAGACCTAACAGTTTTGTTAGTCGAGAGATAAATCCAAAAGATAATATTCGCCGAACATTTGCTGGTCTGACCACTTTAAATTTAATTTCGCTTCACACCATTCGGCGAGGCTCGCCATCTGTTGCTTTGGTGCGCGGGGGTGAGCAGTTTGTTGCAACTTTCTTAACAAAGGCCGCAGAGATCGCTGCTCGTCGATCAGCAAGAGGCGAGCTTTGCCTGCGGCCACCCGCGCCATCTCTTGCAGAGCCAGACCCGGGTTGCGCAAGTGCTGCAGCACGCCCATTGCCAGGATCAAATCAGCCTTTGCGCCGCGGAGAGGCAGGGCCTCTATGCCAGCCTGAACAAAGTGAGCTGGCCAACCCTGCTTTATGCATTTTGACCGCGCGCGCCGCAGCATATTCAATGAAATGTCGACGCCAAGATAATTGACGCTCGGCTCGAATGCGGCGCGACTGGCGCCGGTGCCACAGCCAACGTCCACCACTAAGCTGCCTGGCTCGACTTTTATCCTTGCGAGCACTTCTCGGCGGATACGCTCCTCGTTGCCGAAACCTAGCCGATCGGCGAGGTGGAGTGTGGCGTCGTAAGCGAAAGCAGTGCGGTCATAAAGGCCTCGCCAAAAGCGCTCGCGCGGCGGAAGTCCTTCCATTGCAAAACAAGGTATGCCATTTCGGATTGGGAAAATACGACCGTCTTCTGTCAGAAGATGGTCGTTGTTCACTCGTAAAGGTTGTAGATTACCAGGAGAGCAGAGTAATTCTAGTAATTCCGGATCCATGAAGGCCATGATAGCTCAGATGATTGACAGCCTTTTAGGCTCATGCAAGAATTTTTTGGTGCTAGTAGTGGTTCTTAAGCAGTTGGATTGTGCCACTGATCAGGAACCTCTCTAGCGGAACTTCGAGAAGAGGAGGCTCCGGATCATGGCAGAACGCGTGACCGGCACGGTGAAGTGGTTCAATGCCACCAAGGGCTTTGGCTTCATCCAGCAAGATGAAGGCGAAGACGTCTTTGTTCACTACAGTGCCATTGTCGGCGACGGCTATCGGTCTCTGGAAGAAGGGCCGCGAGTCGAATTCGTTGTCGTTCAGGGTCAAAAAGGCCCCCAGGCCCAAGACGTCACGCCAGTGTTGAGGTAAGTGACAAAAGCGGCGCAGGAAACTGCGCCGCTGATGATTCCGTTAAGTTTGATGGGATACTTCATGGCGGCGCAGGTCTTCTCGTTACGTCCCCAAATCAACTGCACCCAGGCATCGACCAATAATTCGTCGAA
>JBKJWG010000296.1:0-3776 GCA_046716985.1 Anaerolineales bacterium
CATTTGGCCCGCGCGGCATCTGACATCCGATCCGCAAGATGAGATTCCGCCGATGGGCGCGCGTTTTCGCTTGAAAGCGGATTATGATATTTCTGGCTTCCCTCCCGAAATGCAGATCATTTTGCAAGCGATGAAAGATTACGGGATCATTCTCGCTGACAATGGCTCGAACTTGTACGTGACAGGCGCGCCCGACGAACGTTGGGACAATGACATGCTCCACCTACTCGATGTGTTGACCGCAGATGACTTCGAAGCGGTAAATACTTCCGTGCTGATGGTTGATTCTGATTCGGGCGCAGTTCCGTGAAACGAACCGCTAAGAGCGTGAAGAACGCGAAGAAAAACAAAGGGAAATTCTTAACGACCTTCGCGTACTTCACGGTTCAAAAAGAAAAGGTTAAGTGGGGTTTCTTTGTGTCTTTGTGGTCAGCTTTCAAATAGTGATCAACGCTATCGCCACAATGGCCATCGCCACACTAATCGCTTGAACGCGGGTCATTTTTTCTTTCACGATCAGCATCGCCAACAGGACGGTCACGGCCGGATACAGGGATACCAATACCGCGGCGATATCCAGGCGGCCAGTCTGCACCGCCGACAAAAAGAAGAAGTTGCCGCCCACATCCAGCCCCCCAGCCAAAACTAGCAATCCCCACGGCGCAGCCGCCGGAATAAGCCTGCGTCGCGTGGCGATTGCAAAGCCAGCCAGCACCGTGCAGGCGGCCAGGCGGCCGGCAACCAGCGGCCAGAAAACCGCACCTTCGCTTATCTGGTCGAGCGCCACGAAAAATAACCCGAATCCAAAACCCGCCAGCAAAGCCAGCCCAATGCCAGCAGGCCTGCCTTCGTCCTGCTCGCGCTGGGAGAGCAGCCAAATGCTGACGAACGCCAGCGCGAAACCCAGCAACTGGATATAGCCTGGCAAGCCTTCGAAAAAAGCCGTGATGAGCACCGGGATGGCAGCCGCCAGCACCGCCGACACCGGCGCAACAATGCTCATACGTCCGATAGCGAACCCGCGCAGCATGAAGACGAACCCGGTCGTGCCCAAAAGGCTGGCCGCCGCTCCCCAGGCAAGATCTACTGGCGCGGGTAGCTTCTCGAATGTGACCAGCGCCAACGTCATCACGCCGAGCAGCCCGACCGCGAAGGAAATGAGCAAGGTGTGGAAAGGGCCAATGCGGCGCGTCGCCAACCCGCTGGTGAAATCGCCTGTGCCCCAGGCCACGGCGGCGGAAAGAGCAAACAAGGCAGCGATGAATGGCGCTCCCACGATGAACTACTTCGCCTTCTTTATTTCTTCGACAGCTTCGGGATTAACCAGCGACGACGTATCGCCGAGGGCTTCACCCAGGTACGCGGCGCGCACCATGCGGCGCATCACCTTGGCGTTGCGCGTCTTGGGCAGGTAGCTCACGAATAAGATCTGCTTGGGCGCCAGCGGCTTGCCCAGCGCTTTCACCAACTGCTCCCGCAGTTCCTTGCGCAAAGCTTCATCAGCTTTGGCGCCCGGCTTGAGCACGCAAAAGACTACCACCTGATTGCCTTTGAGTTCATCGGGCACGGCGATGGCGGCGGCTTCGATCACTTGCGGGTGCGCCACCACCACTGATTCCACTTCCGCCGGACCCAGGCGCTTGCCGGCCACCTTGATCGTATCGTCGGAGCGCCCGAGGATAAACCATTGCCCATCCGCGTCCTTGGCCGCCCAGTCGCCATGCACCCACACATTCGGCCAGCGCGACCAATACGTTTCTTCGTAACGCGCCGGATCCTTCCAGAAGCCGCGCGTCATGCCGATCCACGGCGCCTTGATCACTAGCTCGCCCACTTCTCCCGTCACTGACTCGCCCTGTTCATTGAATACATCCGCGGCCATGCCGGGGCATGGAGCGGCGAAGGCCGTCGCCTTCAGCGGCAGGATCGGGTTGCCCATCACGATCCCGCCGGAAATCTCCGTGCCACCAGAATAATTAATGATCGGTCGCTTACCTTCGCCGACGGTTTCAAACAGCCACATCCACGGGTCCGGGTTCCACGGTTCGCCGGTGGACGCAAAGTAGCGCAGGCTGCTCAGGTCATGCTTCTTGACCGGCGCGCTGCCGAGACGGATCAACGCGCGGATCAACGTTGGCGAAACGCCCAACGTTGTGATCTTGTGCTTTTCGGCCAGCGCCCACAGCCGATCTACCTCGGGATAATCGTGAGCGCCGTCGAACATAAAGAAAGTGGCGCCCAACAGCAGCGCCCCGAAAACTAGCCACGGCCCCATCATCCAGCCCATGTCAGTCATCCAATAAATAATGTGGCCAGGGCGCACGTCAGTGCCGAAGGCCATATCTTGCGCCGCCTTCACCGGGAAGCCGCAATGCGTATGCACCGCGCCCTTCGGCTTGCCCGTCGTGCCCGAGGTGTAGATGATCATCAGCGGGTCTTCGGCCGCGGTGTGCTCGGTGGCGGCCTCGTGCGATTGCGTGGCAACTAGCTCGTGCCACCAGTGGTCGCGCTGGTGATTGATCGGCACCTCGATGCGGGCGTGCTTGAGCACGATGATGTGCTTGAGGCTGGGCACTTGCGCCGCGGCCGCGTCGGCCACGGATTTCATCTCGACCGGCTTGCCGCGCCGCCGGAAGCCGTCTGCGGTGAAGAGCGCCTTGGCCTCGGCATCAGCTAGGCGGCTGACCACCGCATCCACACCGTAGCCGGAGAACAGCGGCAGGATGATGCCGCCGATCTTGGCGATGGCCAGCAGCGCCACGGCGATCTCGGGCACCATGGGCATGAAGATGCCGACCGCGTCGCCCTTGCCAAGGCCGAGCGAGCGCAGCGCGTTGGCAGCCTGATTTACCTGCGCATGCAGCTCACCGTAAGTTAGGCTGCGCGTTGCGCCATCTTCCCCTTCCCAAACCAAAGCGGGCTTATCTTTTGTTTCTCCGCTTTGGTACTTGCCCAGGCAATTGTGCACAATATTCATCTGCCCGTTCACGCACCATTGCGGCCAGGCGATGCCCTTGGAGAGGTCAACGACTTTCGAATGAGGTTCGTAAAATTGAATGTCGAGAAATTTCAGCACCGCGTCCGTGAACCAGGCCACGTCTTCGGTTGAGCGCTGCATTAGTTCTGAAAAATCATGGAGTTTATGCTGGCGCATGAATTCGGTCAGGCGCGCGTTTTCGATGTAGTCGCTATTTGGCTTCCAAACAATGGGACCCGAAAAGCTGGGTTCGGTCATTCGCTACGAATGCCCGTCATATAAAAGAAATAATCGCCCGCCCACGTTTGCACATCGCTGAAACCGAGACCGCGCAGCTTATCGGCTAGTTGCTTCACGTCGTAATAGATCTTGACTATGCGGAAGAGCTGGCCATCGTGCAGTTCGCGGGTCTGCTGCTTGTCCTCTTCGGGTCCGGAAAGGTTCTTGCCGCCCGCCGGCTCGTCCACAATGAACACGCGCCCGCCCGGCTTTACTGCCCTAGCCACTTGCTCCAAATGCGCGTCCAGCAGATCCGGCGGCACGTGCGAAAGCCAGAAGGCGAAGAAAACCAGGTCGTAAGTTTCATCAGCTTTCCACTGGAAGAGATCCGCCTGCTGGTAGCGCACCCGCGGGCTGCCCAGCTTGGCGCGATTGACCTCCAGCATTTCCGGGGCGCCGTCCAGCGCCATGATCGCATCGCCTACATCCAGTAGCTCTTGCGTCCACAAGCCCGTGCCGCACGCCAGCTCCAGCACGCTGGCGCTGCGTGGCAGCCCGTGCAAGGCAGCCACAATATGCT
>JBKJWG010000297.1:0-10772 GCA_046716985.1 Anaerolineales bacterium
GCCTAGGGGAGATGATGCTTGATGTAATGGAGCACGCGTATTTGCAAAAGGACAATTTACCAACCGAAATTTGGAAAAGGTGGGCTACCTACTTAGGTTTCTTGTATCTAAATAGCCCAATCATAAAACATCTGATTACGACTGGCTGGTGGGATAAGGAGATGCTAACGGCCATAGATCTGATTCAACCAATAGAATACACCATGCAAGATCGCGAGGTTACTAAGAAAAGGAAAGGAAAGAGATGAAATACGGCGTTACAAGGGATCAAGAAGTTTATGGTTGGGAATTAATTCTTAATTTGTATGATTGCGATTCGCAATTTTTTTCTTCGGAAAAAGAATTAGTCGCGTTTGTTGGAAAACTTTGCGAAGTGATTAAAGTTAGGAGATATGGGAAGCCATTAATAAAGAGGTTTGGCAAGGAAAATACAAAGACGTTCGGATATTCTCTTGTACAACTGATTGAAACGAGTTCTATAACCATTCATATCTCCGAGCAACGATGAGCTACGTATATCAATATCTTTTCTTGCAAGCAATTCGATGTAAATGCGGCGAGAGATTTCTGTGTTAGTTCATTTTCTACAACAAAGTTTGATGAGAATTTTGTTGTCCGACCTTGAGATTTTTAAAGAAAACAGTTAAGACGGTCAGTTTGCTAACTTTATTGTGAGGTGACCAGATTGTTTTCTGCTGAGTACCGCGGTAAGTTCTACTTATCCATATTTTTAGTAAATTTAAAACGCTATTCGCAAAAATCTCGATAAGTTAACGAGCAAAAAATTCTGCGAGTTCTTTGAAGCAATTGGCGCCGAGCTTGTGTCCGATCTCCGATTCGCAGTAGCTCACCTGCGCCCCACCCGCTTCGAGAACTTCTTTCGCTTGGCGGGCGCGGGCGACGGGCACCGTTTCGTCTTTGTTGCCGTGGGCGATGAAGACTGGCAAACCCTTGAGCCGCTCGCTGATGGCTGCTTCGCTGCCCTCGGGCAGAAAGCTAGCGAGCATAGCGAGTTTGCGCACTCTTTCGCGATGGCTGAGCGCGTAGGCGGCGCTGAAGGCGCCACCTTGGCTGAAGCCGATCATGCCGAACCGAGCAAAATTAGCTGGATAGCGGGAGGACAATTCCTTGATTAGTTCATTGAATGCGGCGATAGCTGGATCGAAATCTGGGAGGCGGCTGAAATCGGCGCCGCGTTCGGCAACCCAGGAGTAGCCGGCAATGTCGGGATGCTTGGAGATATACGGAGCGCGCGGGGCGATGAGCAGCGCGTCTTTGGGCAGCCGCGGCGCGAAGACCCACATGGAGTTTTCGTCGCCGGTCCAACCGTGGATGAGGAAGATGACCGGATGCGGACCGTCGCCGGGCGGCAAGCGCAGCTTCAGGGTCCAGGTGTTGATTTGGAGGTCGGTCAGATCGTTAAGCATTGAGTTAGTTTATCCGTAGAAGGGAAATGTACATATAGATTAAGCTAACGAACGCTTTGACCAGAATTTCCAAGCGGAGAAATAATCGCAGCACGGATTCCTCGTCGCACGCCTGCTTTCCGCAGGCTTAGCTCGCTCGGAATGACAAGAAAATTGCTATTGAAGTCTCTAAGCTAAAACAGGTTGGCTAAATAGTTTTAGAAGTTGTAGCAAAGCATCTTCAGTGGCGCGCTCGCCCACTTTGACCAGGGCATGCACGTTGGTGCCATCGATCATGCCGACAGCGGACACTTCGGGGTAAATGACGACGTCAGGCTTGTCGATCTCAAGGCGTATCTGGCCCAGACGGCGGCGCGTGATCGAAAAGGAGCGATTGAAAACGCGGAATGCCTGCACCCAGCCGAGCCGCGCAAAGGGTTTGAGAAAGGAGAAGCCGGTGAAATCGTTGCTGGTCGAGAGTTTTTTAGCTGCCGAAGGTCGGCCAGAGAGCGCGACCGCGACTACCGGCAGGCCTGGCGCCATGGAACGAACCAGCGCGACCGGCAGCGGGTTGGTCACGGCGCCATCGACCAGTTCGCGCTCGCCAATGGTGTGAGTGGGAAAAATGCCTGGGAAGGCAATAGTGGAAAGCACTGCATCCAGCAGGCTGCCTTGGTCCAAGACAACTTCTTCGCCGCTATTGAGATCGGTGGCGGTGACAGCGAATGGAACGGCCAAATCTTCGATGCTGGTATCGCCGAATTGACTGGCCAGAAATGCGGTGAGGCCGCCGAGGCCGAGAAAAGAATTGCGGGCTTCTTTGCCGCGGCGGAACAGCTTGCGGCGATTGAAACCGGCAGCGGCTTGCTCGATGACATCCGGGCTGTGGCCGGTGAAGTAGAGCGCGCCGACCATGCCGCCGATGCTGGTGCCGGCCAGCGCGGCGATTTCAATGCCCTCGCGCTCGAGCACGCGCAGCACGCCGATGTGGGCGCTGCCGCGCACTCCGCCGCCACCTAGAGCCAATGCGATCTGTTTGCTCATAAGGTTAGCCTCAAAGGTTCGCGAGAATTATAAATCCGCGTAGTGATGGATTCTTCCCCGTTCGCTTCGCTCAGGGCCGCGGCTCGCTCAGAATGACACCGCTAGAGTCTAATCCTCATAAGGCACAGGCACAACTTTACTTTGAATATCCGGGAGCATCTCGCCCACGATTTTGACTGCCTCGCTAACCGTGTCAGCCAGTTTCACAATGCGACGGTCGGCTTGGTGGCGCAGCTTGAGTTCCACCCCACCCTCTTTCAGCGAGCGTGCGCTGACAGTGAGCCGGATCGGCAACCCAATCAAATCGGCATCGTTGAACTTGACGCCAGGACTCTCGTCGCGATCGTCAAAGAGCACGTCGAGGCCGGCGAGCTGCAAATCGTCATAAAGCTGGGCAGCTTCTTTCTCGCCACCGCGCAGCGACAGTAAGTGTACTTCGTAAGGTGTAATGGTGATGGGCCAGATGAGGCCTTTGTCGTCGTGGTGTTCTTCGGCGGCGCAAGCCAGCAGGCGCCCGGAGCCGATGCCGTATGAACCCATCACGATGGGCTGCGCTTTGCCATTTTCGTCCAGGTAATTCGCGCCCAGGGCGGCGGTGTAGCGAGTGCCCAGTTTGAAGATATTGCCGACTTCGACGCCGCGCGAGATGCGCATGGGTGCTCCACAGCGCGGGCAGGCGAAACCCTCGTCTGCGAGAGCAATGTCGGCAACGACATCTGCCTTGTAATCGCGCTCGTAATTCACATTGGTGAAGTGAAAGCCTTCTTCGTTGGCGCCAGCAACCAGGTTGGGCGAATCCGTTACCAGGTCATCCACTACGACCAGCGCACCCTTGAGACCGATGGGCGAGGCGTAGCCGGCCACCGCCCCGACGGCGCGGATCTCTTCTTCGTGCGCTGGGCGCAATTCCTGGGCCTTGATGGCATTGGCCAGCTTGGTTTCGTTCACGTCCATATCACCACGCACAACTGCAAAAACCAGTTTCTCGATTTCCTTTTCGCCCTCTTTAAATTTGGCGGTCATGAATACAGCTTTAGCCGTCTTTGATTTTGGAATCTTCAAGAAATCGGCGAGTGCTTCGATCGTGGCCACATGTGGCGTGGCAACTTTTTCCAACTTGCCGGCTTCTTCTTTAGCCGGCGTGGGTTTTTTGAACGTGGCTATCTGACGATTGGCGCGATAGCCACACTTGTCGCAAAGCACAAGCGTGTCCTCGCCCACCGGCGTCAAGTACATGTATTCGTGAGCCAGGCTGCCGCCCATCATGCCCACGTCGGCGCCAACGGAAACCACCGGCACACCACAGCGGTTGAAGATGTTGAAATAGGCTTGATAGTGATCGCGATATTGCTTGTCGAGGCCGGCTTCGTCGCGGTCCAGGCTGTAGCTATCTTTCATGGTGAACTCGCGCACGCGGATCAGGCCGGCGCGGGGGCGCGGGTCATCGCGCCATTTGGTCTGGATGTGATAGACCAGCATGGGCAGCTGTTTATAGGATTGCACGTCGCGGCGCGCCAAGTCGGTGACCACTTCTTCATGGGTCATAGCGAGGACCATGTCGTGCGCTTTACGGTCTTTGAAACGGCTCATCTCGTCGCCGATCTGATACCAACGACCGGTCTCCTGCCACAGGTCAGCGGGATGCACGACCGGCATGAAGATCTCCTGACCGCCGATAGCATTCATTTCGGAGCGCATGATGTTCTCGATCTTATCGATCGCGCGCTTGCCCATTGGCATGAGCGAGTAGATGCCAGCCCCTAGCTGGGATGAAGCCAGCGCGCACCAGCAGCTGGTGGCTGGCGGTTTCAGCGTCGGCGGGCACCTGGCGCAGGGTGAGGCCGAACATGTGACTCATCTTCATAGTTGCAACTCCTTATAAACAAAACGCCCCGATGCTCAGGGCGCTTAACATTCTCAAAATACGCGCGTGACGCGCGCTTAGCCCAGAGCTGGAAGAATACGGCTAGGGACAGGGAAGAAGACCTGAGCTTCTTGGTGCAGCATGCGTAGAGGATATAGGCAGAGGGCGGCTTTGTCAAGCTGGTTAGCGCGGTCTCCCAGGCTGGTTTATCATGCCCTAAGGGATTCCTCGCTGCGCTCGGAATGACAGTTAGCAAATACCTGATAGGAGATTGCTTCGTCCGCCGCAACGTGCCGCGCACTTTGCGTGCTCCTCGCAATGACGGGCGTAGATATAATCGCGACATGGAATGGCTGGAGCGCGTGCAGGGCGAATTGCGAACCGCCGAAGCGGCCCGCGCAAGTGGAAACGAGGGCATGGCGCGGGTGTGCGCGCGGCGAGCGGCAGGCTGGACGGTGCAAGCTTTCCTCAATGGGCAAGGCTTCGACCTGGGCACACCGGACGTAATCACGCATTTTCGTTATTTATTGAAAGATGAAAAGCTGCCAGCCGAGCTGCGCCTTATCCTCGAACATTTGGTGCAGCCCAAGATCAAAGACGACCCCGAAAAAGATTCGCGCTGGCCAGCAGAGATCGATCTCCTGGCGGACGCCCGCCAATTGCTCTCTCTTTTATTCCCGACGATAGAAATTAAATAAAAAGCGGGCCAGCTAAGCGGCTCGCTTTTTTGGCTCTGCGGCCTTTTTAGGCCGCGGCTTGCGCCCGCCCAGCAGGCGGATGCCGGCAAATAGCGCAATGATGCTGCGTGCGGCCGTAAAAATAAACACCACTGTTCCCAGGACCGCCCCGCCAATAAGCAAAACGAATTCGAGCGTGGTGAGGCTGGCTTTGGCCAGCGTGCCAGGCTTGCCCACCAGGCGCTTGCGCAGGTCATTGGTAAAGGACGGCCGCGCCGGCACAGGCTTGAACATGGACTCGAGCATGTTCTCGACTGAGTCCAGTTCGCGCTGCACCTTCTTACGCTCCCACGGCCAAATAATTCCCATCACTCTTCTTCCTCTAAGTTCAGCTCGCCGAAATCTTCCAGCGAGAAGTGCCCAGACGTATCCTTGCTGATCTCCTCGCGCAGCGCCAGCAGCGTGCGGTGATACAAGCTCTTGATGGCGCCCTCCGTGCGGTCCATGATCTGCCCGATCTCAGAGTTGGACATATGCTCCGTGAACTTGAGAATGAGCAATTGCTGGCGCTCTTCCGGCAAATTGCGGATCAATCGCAGCAGAGCATTTTGCTCTTCGCTCTCCAGCAAGGCGATTTCGGGATGCTCGTCCCCCCTGCTGGCGCGGTAGCCATCGTCCAGTTCCACCTCCTGGCGGCGGCTGCTATCACGGTGCCAATTGGCCACCAGGTTGTGAGCGATGCGGTAGAGCCAGGCGGAAAATGGCACGCCGCGATCGGTATAGCTGGTAATGTGCCGCATGGCCCGGAAGAAGACCCGCGAGGTAAGGTCTTCCGCGTCCTGCGCACCGCCGGTGCGATAGTAAATATAGTTGTAGATGCGGGCGGCGTATTTGTCGTAAAGCACGCCAAACGCATCCGCGTCCCCCTGGGTCGCCTTGGCAAGGACCTCTACGTCAGTCAAGGGGGCCATGCGCGCGTCTTTCGAGGGCGGTGTTATTAAAAATAACCCGATAAGGAGCCATTCGTTGCATGTCTGGATAAAGGGAATTAAGAGATGCACGAGTATAACATGCGCACTTTTGGCAGATTAAACATAAAGACCCGATTGCTCGGGTCTTTATGGCCAGTTTCTTGTATTGTTATTTCTTGGTTGAGCGAGTTGCGCGCTTGCGTGGAGCCGGCAAGGCCTTGCGCGTTGCGGCAGCCGCCAGGGGATAAGTCTGCGTGCCAAAACGGGTGAGGATCACAGCGCCCAAACCAGCAGCACCGAGGGCAGCGCCAGCCAGCCAACCGAGGCATGGTACCCAGCCCACTACACCTGCAGCAAAGGTGAGCACAAAGGTGCCGATCGCTGCTTCAAGAACTGGCGACCAAGTTGCTTTGAACGCAGCGCCCATGCGATGGCCGACTTCAAGGCCGAGTGCGATCCAACCGAAGGAAAGCGCAGCCACCAAAACAAAGGGTAGCAGGATGGAAACGGGGATCAGGATGATAGTGATAGCCAGGGCAAACATGGCAACCACCATCAGGATCACACCTAAACAACCATAGCCAGCGGAGGCAACAGGTTGCGCCAGGATCGCATCGGTGATGCGGCGCACATGTTTAGGCGCGAAGAGCATAACTAGTAATGCAACCGTTGATAGCGCAAACGAGCGGAACAGCAACCAAACGAAAGCGCCAAGCATGCCGAAGCCTTCATTATGGAAGAAAGGCCCCCACTCTTGCGAATCAGTGTTGGCGGGGTACGTGCCACGATAAGTGAACGGTTCAAACTCTGTGATGATGTTGCCGCCTACCTGCGCGCCATCTGCACGAACGATATTGCCGCGCGGGGCAGCGAGGTCGCCAGTAATGACTGCGGTCGCAGATAGATTCGCATCTCCACCGATCACCACCAAGTCTCCGCCCACATGGCCGCTCAGCATCGCATCTCCCCCAAACACGATAAGTTCTTCACCTAAAACAGAAGTTTCACTAAGCGTCGCCCCGCCGCCAATAATTACGGCGGTGCCATTAGCTTCGCCTTGCATATCCAGGCTGCCACCGAAAACAATCACCTCGCCAGTTACCGAAGCGCTAGTCTCGATGGAAGCGCTGCCACCTATCACCACCAGGGTGCCATCTACGGTCTGGCCTGCTGCCACCGTGTAATCTTCTCCGAAGATGATGACATCATCGGAAGACGGACCACCTACCGGCGCGGCCGCGGCCTGCGCCGGAAGCATGGAGAGACTGAGTAGTAAGACCGAAACAACAATTAATTGAAACTTTTTCATTCCATTTCTCCTTGAATTAGATTCATCTTGTTGAAAAGCAGGGCTGCAGTGCCAACTGTGAGCAGCGCAGCGCTGGCGAGTGCCAACAATGCAACCACTGGCAGAGCCAGTACCACACGGGTGAAAGCATCCAGTAATGCTTGTAAGATCGTCCAGCTGCCGATGATTGTATTGACCCAACCCACAAAAGCAGAGACTGGCTGTACCAAGGCCGGCCAAAGTGAAGGCAGCAGCAAAACGAAAAGGCCGAACGTAACAACGCCCTCGGCGACGGCCAGCCAAATGGCCTGGCGCGCCTGCCTGCGCTGCTCGGCGAGCTGCCAGTTGCGCAGCCAGCGGCGCGAGAAACCGCGCTCGGGCTCGGCAAAGTCTGCATCTTGCAAGCTTTGTTCCAGCGCAAGCCAGGCGGGCTGCAGGTGTTGGTCTTCGGGGTCAAAAGGCAGGTCGTTCATGGATCTTCCTTTCGGCGCGCAGCGGGCGCATTTGCGCCTGCTGCCAGGCCGCCGCCAGTTCGCGGCGGGCGCGATGCAAGCGGCTCTTCAGCGCACTTTCTGAGATGGATAACTCTCGCGCGATCTGCTCGTATGGAAGATCGTGCCAGTAAAACAAAATGATGGCAGCCCGGTCACGTGGGTCCAAGCTAGCCAGCAAATTCTGCAATTGGTCGCGGGTCTGGTGCTTTTCTAACTTGGCGTCTGGCCCGCTGTGTTTATCGGCTAAGGCGCTAGGCTGCGTCTCGTCATAGGGAACGGTCGGCAAACGAAAGCGCCGATACTGGTCGATGCAATGGTGGGCGGCAATGCTGAGCAGCCAGCTAAGGAACTTGCGCTCGGGATCGACGCGGCGAACTGCTTTGAAGGCGCGCATGAAAACTTCCTGGGCCGCGTCTTCAGCATCCTGGGTGTTGCCGAGCATGCGGTAGCACAAATTGTGGACGGGCTTAGCGTACATATCGACCAAATGTGCAAAGGCTTGTGGATCGCCCGTTTGGGCGAGCCGAAGCCACTTCTTCTCTTCGAGGGGCAACGAGGATCTCCTGAGCTTGTAACAGTGTATACGCAAAAGCAGCGCTAAAGTTTCAAGCAAACGGCGCGGCGAACTGCATCGTAGTATTATGAGCGCATATGGGAGCTACGCAATGAAAGAACGACATTCTTTGTTTTTCCCACTTGCTATCGTGGCAACCGGCGTGATCTGGCTGCTGATCAATATGGGTACCCATCCCAGCAGATAACCTGTGGGCGCTTACCCATGTGTGGCCGTTGGCCCTGATCGTTTTGGGCCTAGGCCTCATCCTGCGCAGCTACTGGGCGCCAGCTGGCATACTGGCTTCGGCGGTCGTGGTGGTCGGGGCGATGCTGGCCGTCATCTATGCCCAGCGGCTCGGCTGGGCGACCACGGGTTCCATTTGGCAATTCGATTTCTTTGGAGGCGGCGTGGCTGGATCGGGAAACATTCAAACGGAAACCCGCGACCTGGGAGACTTCAATTCCATTTCCATCGAATACCCTGCTGAAGTAACTATCATTCCGGGCGATGCAAACTCAGTAACGCTGGAAGCCGACGACAACCTGCTGCCGCAGCTGGCTACCGAGGTGCGCGGCGGCAAGCTGCTGATCGAGAACCGCGAACGCGATTGGGGAAAGCGCGTCGACGCCTCAGACGCTGTGAAGATCACCATCACGGTGGCTGGCCTAAACAGCATCGATTTCTTATCGGCCGGCTCGCTGCGCGTAACCGGCCTGAGCACCAACGAGCTCTCGCTTTCGCTAGAAGGTGCGGCTAAGATCGTGCTGACCGGCCTGCATGCCGAGCAATTCGATTGCTCGTTAAGCGGAACGGGCAGCATCCAGGCCGATGGCGTTGTGGAGAACCTGAACGTGGACATGGATGGCCTGGGCAGCTTTAACGGCGGCGGGCTGGACGCCCAATTCGGTTCGGTGAGCATCAATGGCGCGGGCAGCGCCACGGTACGCGTGGAGCAAGAACTGACGGCAGAGATCAACGGAGCCGGCTCGATCAGCTACTTCGGCTCGCCTGTCGTACACAAGGATGTCAACGGCCTGGGGTCTGTGAAGCAAGTTAGCAATTGAGAATTTTGGTAGGTTAAAAAGACGGCAGCTAGGCTGCCGTCATTTGGTTTAAGGTCCGATTGACAAGTAGATGAAATAAGTTGTATAATTGTGATGAAAAGCACAATAAGGGTGCGACGCCTTTGTTCGTCTACCGTTAGCATTGTGCGTAAGGAGTTCGCAATGGCCAAGACTCTCGAAAAAAGCGTGATCACGTGTGACATGGAGGGCCGCATCGAAACCTTCGGAGACGGCTCCGAGGTGATGTTCGGCTATACCAAGGACGAGGTGATCGGCAAGAAGCGTGTGTCGCTTTTCTCGCCCGGTCAGGTGGTGTTGGAGCACGTGCCCAAGTGGCTAGGGATCGCGGCGACAAAAGGGGACTATCACGGGCAGACTGTGTTCGTGCGCAAGAACGGCGAGCTGTTCGCCGCTGACATCCGCATCACGCCGACATTCAAAGACGAGAAGATGATCGGGTTCTGCGGCGTAACCGAAGAGCTGCCCAACGTGGCGGTCAAAGACGCCATGCCCAACATCAGCCTGATGACGAAGATCTTCACCTGGCTGGTGATCACACGCGCGCCGTTCCTTACGGCGATGATCGTGCCGATCCTGATCGGCGGCGCGTGGGTAGCGACCAATCATTTGGTCACGCCCTTCCCTAGCGGCAAATTTTTCCTGGCGCTGTTTGCGGGCATCTTCCTGCATGTTGCCGCCAACACTTTCAATGATTATTTCGACTGGACCAGCGGCACGGACCAGGCAAACAATGACTACTTCCTGCCCTACTCCGGCGGCAGCCGTTCGATCGAGCTCGGGTTGGTGAACGAGAAGAGTCTGTTTGCAGTCGCCAGCATTTCGCTGCTGCTTTCGGCCGGGCTGGGTTTGTGGCTGGCTTTGCAGAGCGGCTTGGGCCTGTTGGCCTTCGGCGCGATCGGCGCGTTCTGCGCATTCTTCTACACTGCGCCGCCGCTGCGCCTTGCTGCGCGCAAGGGGCTGGGCGAGCTGGCGGTGGGTTTGAGCTTTGGGCCGCTGGCGGTGGCCGGCACCGTGTACGCATTGACAGGCCGCGCCACTCTGGTCGATTTTCTGGCTGGCGTGCCGATCGGCTTGCTGACCATCGCGATCCTGTGGATCAATCAGTTCCCTGATGAAGCCGCTGACAAGGCGGCGGGCAAAGAAAACCTGGTGGTTGTGCTTGGCGCGGCGCGGGCTCGTTATGGTTACATGCTGCTGATGGCCGCCGCGTTCGGCCTGGCAATCTATTGGACGCTGGTGAGCGGCATCTTCCCCATCGGCGCCCTGCTGATCTTGGGCGGCGCTCCGCTTGCATACCAGGCCAGCCGAGTGATCTTGAGTGAATATCACCAGCGCAGCCTGGTGCGGGCCAATGTGGCCACGATCAAGCTGCATGCCATCGCCGGCC
>JBKJWG010000298.1:0-5962 GCA_046716985.1 Anaerolineales bacterium
CGGTTGGGCAGCAGCCCGCGGCGCTTGCCCCGGAGCGCCGGGCGTGAAGATGAACATGCGGTTCACCAGGCTGGTGCGCATGTCTGCGAAGAGATCCTGGAACATCTTATAGGCTTGGGCCTTGTATTCGACCAGCGGATCGCGCTGAGCGTAAGCTTCGAGGCGCACCGAAATGCGCAAGGCTTCCATGCGTGTCAGGTAATCGACCCACAGCTCGGAAATCACGCGCAACAGCAGCTGGCGATAGCTTTCATTAAGGGCGCGGCGGCCTAGCTCGGGGATGACTTTTTGCTTGCTTTCATCCGGCAGCGCACTGAGCGGTTGCCCGTTTAATTTGTTGAGTGTCTCTTCGCCCAAAGCCTGCTTCAAAATATTGTGAGCAGCTTCATTCAATTCGCTGAGATTGCGGCTGGCAAAACTTTCCCAGGCGCCCAGGCCCCAAATGCTTTGGGTGGCCAGTTGCGCCTGCTGCAGGTGAGCCAGCACTCTTTCGGTGATGTCCTCGGCGTCCATCTTCTCGAGGAACTTGGCCGCATAAAACGCCAGGCTCAGACGCCGGCGGCGTTGCACCACTTGCTGATGGCTCTTCTTGTCGAAGCTGGTAACGCGGCTTTCGGGCATGGCGATCAGCGCGCTCAACAGTGTGCCGTCGTTGATGTTGGCGCCCGCGCTGGCCAGGTTGTCGCTGATCTCTTTGGTGATCAGCCCGCCCTCGCCAAGCAGACGCTCGCGGCGCTGCTTGAATTCTTCGTTCACTGCTGCGAATAATTGCTCGCCCATCTTTTCCCATTCCAACTTAGCGAGCTCATCTGGCTTGAGGCTCAGGTCGATTTCTAAGCGGCGTTCCAGCGCGCCGATCAGGCGCGTAACGGCTTGCGAGCGCAAGCCCTGCGCCACCTGCTCGTAGACGATATCGGCGGCTTTTTCGGGATCTTCGCGCAGCATTTTTTGCTGAGTGTTATCCAGCTTGAGCGGCTGCAAAAGCAGCGTGCCCAGCTCGGTAGCCAAGGCGCTCGGCGAGCGCTGTTGGCCTTCTTCTTCGAGGCGCAGGCCCTGCATAAATGTGTCAACGGTTTCCAGGCGCTCGTCTAGCTGGGATTCAAGCTTGGTTTGGTTGGTGTCGAGCAATTCCTGCAAGCTATGCAGCAAGTGTTCTTCTTCGGCTATCAGCGCTTTGTCGGCCACATCCATCAGCGCCTTCTGCGCCGCCGTTGCCGTGGTCAGCTTCTGCTCTTTGAGATGGTCGAGCACCAATTGATAAACGAAGGATGGCACTAGCACTCGGTTGATCACCAACGTGGGCTGCACTTGCTCCAGCCAGGCCAGCAGTTTCCATGGTCCGTCGATATCTGCCAACGCCACAGGCACGCGCAGACGCACTTCTTCTTCCAGCATCTGCAGCACGTCGTCGGTCAGATCCTCTTTGGTCATGATGCGGTCGCGCTGCCCATATACCGTGGCGCGCTGTGAGTTCAACACATCGTCGTATTCCAGCAAATGTTTGCGTGCGTCGAAGTTGGCGCCTTCCACACGCGTCTGTGATTGCTCGATGATGCGGCTGACCAATCCATATTCCAGCGGCACGGCATCGTCCATGCGCATGCGCTTCATGGCGTTTTCTACCTGTTCGCCGCCAAATAGGCGCATCAGGTCGTCTTGCAGCGAGAGATAAAAGCGCGAAGAGCCTGGGTCGCCCTGGCGGGCAGCGCGGCCGCGCAACTGGTTATCGATGCGCCGCGCTTCGTGGCGCTCGCTGCCGATCACGTGCAGGCCGCCCAGCACTTTCACCTTGGCCATCTCATCGACAGATTTCAAGAAATATTCGACCTCGGCGCGGTAAATGCCATAGTCTTCTGCTTTGATCTTGAGCAAGAAGTCTTTTTGCTCTTCGTAGCTCATGTCATAAGGCTGCACGTGGCCGGCTTTGCGCAGCACTCGGCTTACGGCCGTCAGCACTTCTTCGGCGATCTCGCCGCCCAGTTTGATATCGACGCCGCGGCCGGCCATGTTGGTGGCAATGGTGACCGCCCCGAACGCGCCTGCGCCGGCGATGATCTGGCTCTCTTCGGTGTGTTTGCGGGCGTTCAACACCTGGTGCGGCACGCCGCCCTGGATCACGCTCACCAGCCGCAGGCCGTGCTCTTCCTGCAAACCGAGCAGTCGCAGCAAGCGCGCCAGGTTTTCTTCGCTTTGCAGGTTCAACTGCAAGCCAAGGTCGCGTCCCATTTGGCGTATTTGAGCCACGTTCAACTTATCCAACGGCTCATATAAGAATTGCAATTCGGGGATGACAAAACCTTCGTCGGTCTTGTTGTTCTTCTCCAGCCACGCATCTCGCAGCAATAGGACCTGCAACAGGCGCTGGATCGGTTCGGCGCTCAGGCGGTTGGAGAGCAGGTCGGAACGTTCCACTGAGGTGGTGCCCACCAAAATGGGCCGCCCGATCACGTGGATGATCAAGATCTCCAGCACGATCGAGCGCAGTTTGGCTTCCTCAGTGCGGTAGACCACGTCGGGATAGTCCTTGCGCCGCCACAGAGCCGGCAATTTTTCTGGGTCCTCGCGATGGGTGAAATAGTTGTAGCGATAGCCCTGCTCGTCTTTGCCCTCCACTTCAATTAAAGTGGAATCTTTGCGCGAGGCGTTGTATTCAACGTTGGAGGGTAGGGGTACCACGTCCAGCTTATAGATCTTGTCGAATTCTTCGGCCTCGGTCAGCGCTGTGCCAGTCATGCCAGCCAGCCGCTCGTACATGCGGAAGTAGTTCTGGATGGTGACTGTGGCGTAGGTTACGTTCTCACTCTCTACCTTCACCCCTTCTTTGGCTTCCACCGCCTGGTGCAAGCCGTCCGACCAGCGCCGCCCGGGCATCAGGCGCCCAGTAAACTCGTCCACGATAACAACTTGCCCGCCCTGGACCAGGTATTCCTTATTGCGCTTGAATAGAAATTGGGCGCGCATAGCCTGCTCGATGAAACCCATCTGACGGGCTTGCTCCGGGGTTACGTCTTCGGGTCGCTCCGGGTCGCTGAGCGGCACGCCCAGCAATTGTTCCAGGTGGGCTTCGCCCATCTCGGTCAGTGTGACCGTTTTGTCCTTCTCGTTGATCTCGTAATCTTCTGGATTTAGACGCTTGACCACCTGGGCCATGCGTACATAGTGCTCGGCTTCGTCGTGAGCAGGCCCGGAAATAATGAGGGGAGTACGCGCCTCGTCAATGAGCACGTTATCTACCTCATCGATGATGGCGTAATAATGCCCGCGTTGCACCTTCTCGCTGGCGGACATGCGCATGTTGTCGCGCAGGTAGTCGAAGCCGAACTCGTTGTTGGTGCCATAGGTGATGTCGGCGGCATAAGCCTGGGCGCGTTCGACTTGTTCGAGCTGGTGTTGGTCTTCGTGGGTCGATTCGTTCTTCAGGTTGATCAGGTAGCCAAAGCGGCCGCCTTCGGTGCGGCTGCCCATTTGCAGCACGCCCACGCTCATACCCAGCAGGTTATAGATCGGTGCCATCCAACGTGCATCACGGCGCGCCAGGTAATCGTTGACCGTGACCAGGTGCACGCCGCGGCCGGTCAGCGCATTCAGGTAGAGCGGCATGGTGGCCACCAAGGTTTTGCCTTCGCCTGTGCGCATCTCGGCAATCTTGCCCTTGTGCAGGCCGATGCCGCCCATCAGCTGCACGTCGTAGGGGCGCTGGCCGATGCCGCGCTTGCTGACCTCGCGCACCGCGGCAAAAGCCTCGACTAAAAGGTCATCCAGGCTCTCGCCTTTGGCCAGGCGCTCGCGGAATTCCGCGGTCTTGGCGCGCAAAGCGTCATCGGAAAGAGCTTCAAACGCAGGCTCCAGTTTGTTGATCTCTTCGACTATTTTTGAATATGTTTCTACGGCTTGTTTGCTTGGATCCCCACCAATAATCTTTGCTATGTTTTTGAACATTCTTACGACTCCGCTGGCGATTATAGCATGCAGCCTATTTGATTGACCGCGCTGCAGGAAAAGTTTATACTCAGTCTAATCTTTGGTCAGTGATGAGCCATAAAGGCAATTTATTTAGGGGCAACTCGCCGCTCTTCGTTTTCTTGGCTGTAATTGTGCCGTTTGTTAGTGCTTGCGGCTCTGCCAATCAGCCCGATTTGGTTGCCACCGGCGTTTTTCAAACACAACAAGTGAGCCAATTGGAAACTGCCGCGGCGGCTTCGCAACTCATTCCGACCCAAGAACTCGCCGCGCCAACCGTGGCGCCCGCCCTCAGTTTTGAAGGCATGCTGCCGCCCGACGGCGTGATTCAACAAGATGGCCGCTGGTTTTTTCAGGATCGGGAAGCGATTCTTACTCCTCACGTGAACGAAGATGGCAGCACAGACCTTTGGCTTTCGTTTGCCCTTTCCCCTGATTGGCCCCTCTATATCCAAAACGAGGACGGCACTTGGAGGCTGGGAGCCGAAGCCTGGACGGGTGAGATAACGATTGTAAACACGAACGAAGTCCCCATTAGAGGTCGCCGGGTTGGGCTTTGGCGACACACAAATCGATCAGTCTGGAGAGTTTGGAGAATCGGTGCTGGAACTGAGCTCTTTCGAAATATTCACTTTTTCTTCGACGCCGCCGGGCACCTATGAATTCTCGTTTAGGTTCGCCGTGAATGAGCCCTTTGAACTTTCGTGCACCATTGAAATGCAAAATAATTCTAACTACTCGTTCATCGTTGTTCCTGCAGGCATCGCCATCACGGAAGAAAGTTTTCTTGCTCAATCCTCCAGCGATTTGGATACTCGCACTTCTCCATTATGTGGGCATTGATATGAAAAGGTTTCATAAAATCATCCTGCTGATAGCCCTGGTTCTGCCCGCTATCGCCTGCGCGAACATCTATGTGGAAAATGGCTCATCTCAGCATGTTTCTGTTCGGGTCCATGTTCCCGATGGAGACTATGCAACCCGTTTAGGCCCGGATCAAAGTGATGATTGGGATGTAATAGGTGGCGGGACCTACACAGTTAATGTCTTGCCCGACGAAGAATATCGAACCGCCTTATCGAATATGCAGCGCTATTTTATGGAGTTGTTATCCAAGCCCTTAACAATTAGTCCGCCGGAATTCGCTCTTGCTTCTCAAGCGGTGCCCGAACTGCGGCAAGAACTAGAGCAAATGGCCACTACCGGCAATAGTTGTAGTGGCGAAATTGATGATTTAATCCAGCAAACCATCTCTGTACGTATCTTTTTCGACCCGAAAACGGCAACCCTATTTGTGCAATGCCAATGAGCCATTGTTTTTGTAAATTGCATCCCATTCCGTATTAAATAATTCTCTAAACTTGCAGATTATTTCTTAGGTGCCTAAAAAAATCGCATCTCTAAACACGTTATCATCCTATCGATGGTATCTAAGGCGCGGCTTTGGCATCGTTTTATCCAAGTTGCCAGCTGGCTTAATGAACTCACTCATGGCTGGCTCGGCGTATTTGCGACCGCGCTCAGGGAAACATTAAAGCCCGAGTCCGCAATTATGGCTGGCGCGATCGCTTATTTTGCCCTCTTTTCCTTATTCCCTTTCACACTTTTGAGCATTTCGGTTGCGAACTTCAACATCGGTACCCTTCACGGACCATTGTGCGTTTCATCCAAAAAACTGGAGTTTGTTGTTCCCGGGCTGGGACAATTGCTGGGCCAAAATATCGATGAGATTATCCAAGGGCGCGGGCCTGTTACGGTTGTCTGATATCTGCTGCTCAGAAGTCGTAATAGGGGCAAGCTAAAGATTTAATATATTAAGGTTTCCGTACTTGTAATTTTGGGGAACCTGTATTTTAATAATTACTATGCCTCCAAAACGCAAAGAAAGGAGAAATCAATCTATGAATATCAACAAAAACCTCGGAATGCTGTTGCTGGCTATCTGGCTCATCCTTACTGGCCTGTCAGCTTTTGTTGGCGGGCTGGCCGGGTTGGGCACTCT
>JBKJWG010000299.1:0-4203 GCA_046716985.1 Anaerolineales bacterium
GTCCAACGCAGAGTCTACTTGATTTCAGGCGTGCATGCTGCGGATGATATGATTTTCTTTTGCGTCTATGATTGAAACAAAACCTACTCGCATTCTCTTCGTTTGCTTAGGTAACATCATCCGCAGCCCACTGGCAGAGAAGCTCTTCGACTATGTCGCTAACGAAGCTGGACTGGGCGACAAATACCGGGTGGATTCCGCCGGCACCGCCGACTACCACGTCGGCCAGGCGCCGGACGAGCGCATGGTGCGTACAGCCGCACGCCGCGGCTTCCATTACAGCGGCCATGGCCGCCAGCTTGAGGGCCGCGATCTGGATGAGTTCGATTTGGTGATTGGAATGGATCTGGAGAATAAAGCCGATATCGAGCGGCTCGCGCGGCGGCCGGAACAGCGCGCCAAGATCCATTTGCTGCGCGAATTTGACCCAGACTCGGACGGCGCGGTGGCCGTGCCCGACCCGTGGTACGACGGCCCGCGCGGCTTCGAACACGTCTATGACATTATCGAGCGCAGTGTGCGCGGCCTGTTGCACGCCCTCGAAGCGGGCGAACTCAAAACTCGGTCCGAATGAGCCCCGGAATGTTCCGACGGCAAAATCAGGATTTATCAAATTTCCCCTCTCCCGTTAACGGGAGAGAGCCTGCCCTGACACGCCCTTCGCAAAGCGAAGTGGTGGGGAAGGGGGTTAGGGGTGAGGGGGAACGACGAGGCACGAAGTGATCCCCAACGCGGCAGCTGCCTGGCTGCAGGATCAGGGTTTCGGCAGCGTGGTCAAGCAGCAGACGGTGGCGGGTGGCTGTATCAATAATGGAGAGCGCTTGCAAACTAAAAGCGGGGAAAGTTTTTTTCTCAAAACCAATACGTCAGTTCCTGAAGACATGTTCACTCGCGAGGCTGAAGGGTTGACCGAACTGCGCAAAGCCAACGGCCCGCGTTTCCCAGAGCCTTATTTGTGGGCGGAAGAATTCCTGCTGATGGAGGACCTGAAACCTGCAACACGTGCGGCGGATTATTGGGAAAAGCTAGGAAGGCAGCTCGCGCAATTGCACAAGGTCACCAACCCGCAATTTGGCTTTGCACATAATAGCTATTTGGGCAGCACGCCTCAGCCCAATAAATGGACTGTCGACGGTTATGAATTCTTCGCCGAGCAACGCCTGGGTTTTCAGGCTCGCCTCGCCCGCGATAACGGCGGCCTCACTCGCAGCGAGGCTGCTGAAGTCGAACGCCTCACCGCTCGGCTACCCGAGCTGGTGCCGCCGCAGCCAGCCTCGCTTATACATGGCGATCTGTGGGGCGGGAATGCCATCAGCGATGCCGCCGGCCAGCCGGCGCTGATCGACCCAGCCGCACACTATGGCTGGGCCGAGGCTGAACTCGGCATGACCGCGCTGTTCGGCGGTTTCAACGAAGAATTCTACAAAGCCTACGAAGAGGAACGCGCGCTCGAGCGCGGCTGGCGCGAGCGGCTCGATATTTACAATCTCTACCACCTGCTCAACCATCTCAATCTGTTTGGCAGCGGCTATCACGAACAAGTGCTGGGCGTGCTGCGCCGGTTTACCTAGCCCGCCATTGCGAGGAGGCGCCTTGCGACGCTTTTAGCGTCGCTGCCAGAGCCTGCCCTGAGCGAAGCGAACGGGTGGCAATCTGCACCAACGCGCGAGACATCTTTGGCTTCGTAGATTCATCGAAACTACTAAAACACTCATTCTCCTACTGGTATCATCGCTCGAATGGCTTCAGAACAAGTGCGCATCGAACGTGTGAAGCTAAAAGATTTGCCCGCCGTGGAAACTCGCTTCATTGCGGATGCCCCCTCGGGCACTTTCATCCCAATTACCTTTCACCGCGCCGAAGCCCAGGTTCACAATCCCAATGCCGATCCGGATGACGTCGCCATGCTGTTGGCTACCGAGGGCGAACGGTGCGTGGGCTATTTCGGCTTGATGGCCGTGATGCTGCAGCATGAGGGCAAGCTGTACAAAATGCATTGGCTCACCACGTGGGCGGTCAGCCATGATTATTTGGGCAAAGGGCTTGGCTCGCGCCTGATGGAAGAAGCGCTGGCATTGGATGTTGATCTCGCTATCGTGGGCAGCAAGCCGGCGAGACGGGTGGGCGCCAAATATGGCTTCCACGAAGTGAAGCCGCTGGATTACGTTCAGATCGATTTGGGGGTGGCAGGCCGCTATAACCCTCTCAGCCTAGTCTTGCGCGGGTTGCGAAAGCTGCTCGGCTTTGTCGGGTTGCGTTTGCCGATCGACTCTTTGGATGCTGTCTTGAGCTCGCTGTTTGAGGCAGCATTCGGATTTTTGGTACGACCTCTTTTCTACCGGTTTGCAGAAGCGAGAGTTAACTCGAGCCTCAAAGGCCCACAAATTCACCCAATGGAACAGATGCCAGCAGCGGCGATTAGGAAACTCGAGAAGACCGGGTTTTATCGCGACGAGCGCGTGATCAATTGGATGCTTAAGCATCCCTGGGTACTGCCAAGCCGCTCGCACAGTGCGGATCTGAAATATGGATTCACCGATTGGCGGCCACAGTTTGAAATAAGTGCCTGGCAGCTTTCTCAAGATGGTTCTACGGTTGGATACGCAGTTTTCCAGGTTTCTAGAATCCGCGGCAGGGTTGTGTTGAAAGTGTTGGATCATTATTTCGAAGAAGAAAAGTATGGCCACCTGTTGCTAGCCTTGGCCCTCAGGTTCGCAAAGGAGAAACGCGCAACCATCATTGAGGGTCCGGCTGTATTGGCCGAGCCGCTCGGCGACGGCCCGCTCGCTCGCTTACTGGTGCGCCGCAAGCAGCGCACCCTGCAGGTACATCCGCGGGCTGCGGATAGCCCGCTGGGGCGGGCGTGGCCGCAGCTAGAGCAGACTTATGTAGATGGAGATATGGCGTTCACATGAGGAACGCCGGTCGTAAGCTGGCCAAAGGCATCCGCCGCAAGATGCCGCTGGCCGCATACCCATATTTGGTGCGCCGCGATGTCATTGGGCTGTTTTACCATTCTGTATCGGACCAGCCGCTGCCGCACATCCAGCACCTCTATCCGCCCGAGCCGGTTGCGCGCTTCGAAGCAGCCCTGCGCTACATCAAAAAGAACTTTCACCTCGTCACTGACGCTGAGCTCGAAGCCCACAGGCTGCAGGGCAAGCCGTTAGCAGGGCGTGCTTTGCATCTTTCCTTCGACGATGGCTTCGCCGAATGTTTCACGGTCGTGCGTCCGCTGCTGTTGAAGCATGTCATTCCTTGCACGTTCTTTGTTACTTCGGGGTGGGTAGATAACCAGCGCATGTTCTATCGCAACAAGGCTTCGCTGTGCGTCGAGCAGATGCGCAGCCTGGAGCACGACGCGGCCAAGATGGTGCTGACCAGCGTGAACAACGCCATGGACCTGAACCTGGCCGCCCCGGCTGGCTTCGAGCGCTGGGTTCATCAGTTGCAAGCAACCCATGAACCCGTGATCGATATGACCGCCAAAATGCTCGGCATAGATGTGAAAGACTATCTCAAAGACCGCCAGCCCTACATGACGCGCGCACAGATCAAGCAATTGCATGCCGATGGCTTCACCATCGGCGCACACACGGTGAAGCACGCCAAGCTGGCTTCGCTCTCGCCCGCGGAAGTTGAGAGCGAGATCGTTGATTCGGCGCGCTTTGTGCAAGAGCTGACTGGTCAGGAGAGCGTGCCGTTCTCGTTCCCATATTCAGCCACTGGCACCGACCGCGGCTTGCTGGCCGAGATCCGCGCTCGCCATCCTTTCCTCGAACTTTTCTATGACACGATGGACCTGCGCAAGGATGTGGATTTCATCGTCAATCGCATCTGGGCGGAGAAGTCGGCGTACCGCACCGCCGGCAAAGATACCAATGTGCCCGCGCTGTTGCACGCGGCCTATCGCGCCGAAGCTTACGCCGCCATGCGCACTTTCCGCGGCGGCGGTGGCGGCGTTGAAGAAGAAGCCCGCGAAGAACAATAAACGAACAACGCTAAATAGTCTCAAACACGCCCTGCCTCCCCATCTGTCATTCTGAGCCAGCTACCCCGCCGCAGGCGGGGTAGCGCCTGCGAAGAATCCTCGCTGCGATGGTTGGAAGAAGATGGCCGTGTAGCGAATTCCTTGACAAGGTCTTGAATATTTTCCTAAAGTGTGGCATTAATAGCCCTTCTCTCAGGGTAAGGCTGCAATTC
>JBKJWG010000300.1:0-3696 GCA_046716985.1 Anaerolineales bacterium
GCATCGCACCTGCTGGCGCGCCGCTCATCTACGATCCCAAATTAGGTTTCGGCTGGACCGATCCCGGCGGCTGGCAAGCGTTCTTCGGCCAGGACGGCAAAGATATCGATCAGCGCCTGGCAGTTTATTTATCGATCTTAAGCGAATTGGCCGCACGTAGATTGACGCCAACTTTGATTAGCGTGGCCCAATTGCATGCGCCATACTACCGGATGGATTATTAGTCATGACTGCACCCATCGTCGTCGGCATTGACATCGGCACCACCAAGATCTGCACCATCGTGGCTCGCGTCGAGCAGGATGGTCGCGTACGCGTCCTCGGTCTGGGCATCGAGCCCTCGCAAGGCGTGCGTAAGGGCACTGTGGTTGATATCAACGCCGCCACGCGCGCCATCGGCCATTCGATCGACAAGGCTGAACGTAGCTCGGGCCTGGAGATCACCTCAGCGCTTGTCAGCCTGGCCGGCGCCCACATCAGTTCGATGAACAATCGCGGCGCGGTCGGCATCGCCGATCATGTCATCGATCACAATGACGTGGCGCGCGCCATGGAAGTCGCCCGCGCCGTGGCGGTGCCGCATAACCGCGAGGTTGTGCACGTCATCCAGCGCAACTTCACCGTCGACGGCCAGGATGGCATCGTCATCCCGGTGGGCATGCATGGCTATCGCCTCGAAGTCGAAGCTCACATCATCACCGCCGCCGCGTCGACTGTCGATAATTTGCGCCAGTGCGTGGCTGAGTCTGGAGTGGGCGTAAGTCAATTCGTGCTCAACCCACTCGCTTCCGCCGAAGCTGTGCTCACACCGACCGAACGCGATATGGGCGTGGTCGTCGTCGATATCGGCGGCGGGACTACTGACATGGCCATTCTGATCGAAGGCGAAGTCTGGCACACCTCGGTCCTCGCAGTCGGCGGCAATCACATCACTTCTGATATTGCTCACGGCCTGCGCTTGCCGTTCTCGCAAGCGGAGGAGATCAAGATCCGCCACGGCCATGGCCTGCCCTCCGAAGTCGAACCCGGCGAAACCTTCGCCGTCAAAGCGTTTGGTAACGAGGAAGCTCTGGATATCAATCGCCATGAAATGGCTGAGATCATCGAAGCCCGTATGGAAGAAGTCTTCGGCATGCTGCTGCAAGAGATCAAACGCTCCGGCTACGACGGGCTGCTGCCCGCCGGCCTGGTGCTCACCGGCGGTACCAGCGCACTGAAAGGCTTGCCCGAATTGGCCGGCCGCATACTTGGCATGCCGGTGCGCGTCGGCCAGCCCGAAAAGCTGACCGGCATCGTCGACAAGCTGCAATCACCTGCATACGCCACCAGCGTGGGCTTGCTCAAATGGGCCGTGCTGATGAGCGAAGTCGCTCCGCAGGAAGAGTCTCAAAATGGCCATTCGCCCAACGGGTTTGACTGGCCGCGGGTCAAAGAAATTGTCAGGCGATTTTTGCCATGAGAAATATCAAAAGAGTCTATAGTTCACTGAACTTTCGATGAGCTCGGAGGAAGCTATGAAAGCATCTAAGAATCAATTGGAATCGTTTGCCCGCATCAAGGTAGTGGGTGTGGGCGGCGGTGGCTGCAATGCAGTCAACCGCATGATCGAAGAGGGCTTGCCCGGCATTGAGTTCGTCGCCATCAACACCGACGGCCAGGCTTTGCTGCTCTCCAAAGCCACCACCCGCGTGCGCATCGGCGACAAGCTGACGCGTGGCATGGGCTCCGGCGGCGACCCCGAAATGGGCCGCAAAGCCGGCGAAGAATCTGCCGAAGAGCTGTACGAAGTCTTGCGCGGCTCCGACATGGTCTTCATCACCGCCGGCATCGGCGGCGGCACCGGCACTGGCGCCGCGCCCATCGTGGCGCAGATAGCCCGCGAAGTCGGCGCGCTGACCATCGGCGTGGTCACGCGGCCCTTCACCTTTGAAGGCGCTCGCCGCAACCAGAACGCCGACGCCGGTATCGCCAAGCTCAAGGAGCAGGTCGATACGCTCATCGTAATTCCCAACGATCGCCTATTGCAGATCGTGGAAAAACGCTCCAGCCTGAACGAAGCCTTCCGCACCGCCGACGACGTGCTACGCCAGGGCATCCAGGGCATCTCGGAACTGATCACTATCCCAGGTTTGATCAACTTGGACTTTGCCGACGTGCGCACCATCATGTCTGAGGGCGGCGCGGCTTTGATGGCAGTCGGCGAGGCTTCGGGCGAGAACCGCGCCCAGGCCGCCGCCGAAGCGGCCATCACCAGCCAGCTCCTCGACATCACCATCGATGGGGCGCGCGGCATCCTCTTCAACGTCACTGGCGGCCCGGACCTCTCGCTGTTCGAAGTCAACACGGCCGCGGCGATCATCAAGGAAACCGCGCATCCTGATGTCAACTTGATCTTCGGCGCCGTGATCGACCCCGACATGGGCGACAGCATCCGCATCACCGTCATCGCCACCGGCTTCGACCGCAAAGGCATGCCCCGCCGCATGCTGCGCACACGCGCCGATGCTCAACGCCCAGGCGTGGCCGCCGGCCAGATCCAAGTGCAGCCGCGCGACAACGCCATGAGCGAAGTCGACCTGCAGCCGGCCAACTTCAACACCGAAGATTTAGACATCCCCACTTTCCTGCGTAAACGCGTTGGTAAGTAGATAACGCTAACAATTTATTAGCTGGACCCGTCCTCCTCCACGGGTGCAGCCCCAAAAAAGACACCCCACTCAATTAGTGGGGTGTCTTTTTTAAGTTCCTGGATCCCTAAAGGTATCTTAGAAGAATCAGAATGACCACGATCACCAGGATGATGTGGATTAGATTGCCGCTTAACACCGGAACCCTCACCCTGCCGAAAGCGCCAAGCAGCCATAAAACTATTAAAACTATTATGAGCAATTCCATGAAATTTCTCCTTTGATATGAAGGGCGAGAGTGAAGCTGCCTCTCGGCCGTTCGACCGAGAAACATAAATCCTATTTGAATAAACACCACTTTTGCGATCAAGTTGTGGTATTTGCCTGTCATGCCTGGCCTGGCATTGCATGTCTTGTCGGTAATGGAAATTAGAGCGTCAACCCAACGCTCGCCATTCGCCAACCTTAAAGTTTCCAAAAGAGGGCGGAATCGCCCTTAAAGCACTTGCGTGCAAAATCGCCACATGCTAGAATGGCGAACTTTTCCCGAAGATACAGGGCTACGCACGTAGCCTCCCCCAGATATGGCGCGGATGCGCCAGTAAAAATGGGGGATTTTTTGGCGAAAAACGAGGTCAATTTTTAAAGGTGCTTTGTCCGCATTGCAAAGATCCGAACCAAGAAGGCAGCAAGGTGATCGACACCACGCACGACACGCGCGGCGGCATTCGGCGCAGGCGCGAATGCAAAAATTGCGGAAAGCGCTACAGCACCTATGAGCGCCCGATCCTGGCCGCGCCGCTGATCATCAAGCAGGATGGCGGGCGCGAGGAGTTCGATCGGGAGAAGCTGACCCGCAGCGTGCAGCTGGCTTGCGTCAAGCTGCCGGTTGCGGCGGCCGAGATCGACCGGTTGGTGGGGGAGATCGAATCGAAGCTGATGCAAATGGAGAAGCCCGAAGTTTCGTCACGCGTGGTCGGCGATATGGTCATTGCCGGCTTGAAAGAAATGAGCGAAATTGCGTACATCCGTTTTGCGCTGGTGTACTTGCGTCTGAACGATCTGAAAG
>JBKJWG010000301.1:0-9182 GCA_046716985.1 Anaerolineales bacterium
GCGCTGCCGCCCGACGAGCCGCCCGGCACGCGGCTGGGGTCCCAGGGATTGCGCGAAGCAGGCTGAAAGGCAGAGGACTCATTGGAGGAGCCGTAAGTGAATTCATCCAAATTCACTTTGCCCAGCATTACCGCCCCCGCCGACTCAAGCCGCTCCACCGGCGTGGCTGTATAGGGCGCCACGAAATTCGAAAGGATGCGCGAACCTGCGGTGGCGAGCACATTTTTGACGGTGAAAATATCTTTGGTGGTAAAAGGCACTCCGGCCAGCGGACCAGCAATCTCGCCTTTAGCCATTTTTTCATCCACCTCTTTAGCTTGGGCGCGAGCGCGTTCTTCTGTGAGCGTGATGAAGGCATGCACTTTCTTCACGTCGCTGGCATCCGCATCCAGACGACCAGGGTCGCCGTCCACGGCGCGCACCCGCGCCAGCGCAGACTCAAGCGCCTCGCTGGCAGATGTCTCCCCCTTGCGAATGAGTTGGGCTAATTCGTGGGCGGGCAGGTCACAGAGTTCACTCATGCGAAGCGATTATTCGAGGTCTTCGTGAGGGATTTCGGGCACAACGAAATATCGGTCTTCCGCTTGCGGCGCGTGCGCCAGGATCTGCTCGGCTTCGGGCGCAAGGCGGGGTTCATCTTTCCGCAGCGGCGGCCGCCTGACCGCAGGGTACAGCACGCCGTGGCTTGCCATCGGCGTTCCTTCTGGAATCGGGATGGCGGCCAGCTCGTCTATCGCTTTGAGCTGATTGTTCAGCTCGCCGCGCAGATACTCAGCTTCTTTTGCATCCAGTTCCAAGGCGGCCAACTCGACCAAGTGATTAAACAGGTCAACAGATATTTTTTCGGCCATCGTTTTGGCAGTATACCATCGCGCTCTAAGTGGTCTGCTATAATGAAAAAAGCTCCGTCATTTCGCTCCGGAGGACCCTATGGTGACTAAAGAATTGCAACCTGTTGGCTTGCTGACGCATGAGCACGAGATGCTGCGCCAAACAGCCCGCGATTTCGCACAAAAAGAGATCGTGCCTATCGCCGCGGAACACGACGAGAGCGGTGAGTTTCCGCTGGAGACTGTGCGCAAGATGGGCCAAATGGGCTTCATGGGCATCGAGGTGCCGGAAGAATATGGTGGCGCGGGCATGGATACTTTGGCTTACGTGATCGCGCTGGAGGAAATTTGCAAAGCCGACGCGGCACACGGCACGGTGATGTCGGTCAACAATTCACTTTTCTGCTACGGCATTTTGAAATTCGGCACGGAAGAGCAGAAACAGAAATACTTGCGCGATGTGGCCTCCGGCGCCAAGATCGGCGCTTACTCGCTCACTGAGTCCATGTCAGGTTCCGATGCCGGAACCATGCGCAGCCGCGCCGTGCTTCAAGGCGACCATTACGCGATCAATGGACGCAAGTCCTGGGTCACCAGCGCTCCGGTCGCCGATTACATCTTGCTCTTCACCATGACCGACCCCGATAAAGGTGACAAAGGCATCTCCGCCTTCCTAATCGATACGCACCAGTCCGGATTCACATTAGGAAAAACTGAACCGAAACTGGGCATCCGCGCTTCGGCCACCAGCGAAGTTGTCTTCGACAATTACAAAGCACCCGTCGATAACCGCCTGGGCAAAGAAGGTGAAGGTTTCAAGATCGCTATGACCGTGCTGGATGCAGGCCGCATCGGCATCGCCGCCCAGGCCCTCGGCATCGCCGAAGCGGCCTATGAAGCCAGCCGCAGTTTCGTGCAAGAGCGCGAAGCCTTCGGCCAAAAGATCGGCCAATTCCAAGGCACGGGCTTCAAGATCGCCGACATGAAGACGCGCATCGAGGCCGCCCGCGGGCTGATCTACAGCGCCGCGCAAGCCAAAGAGCGCAGCAAAGAAACCGGTGAGCGTTTCACGCTTGAGGCCTCGATGGCTAAGTTATTCGCTTCGGAAACGGCCATGTTCTGCGCGCACCAGGCAGTGCAGATCCACGGCGGCTTGGGCTACAGCAAAGAGCTACCGATCGAGCGCTACTTCCGCGACGCCAAGATCACCGAGATCTACGAGGGCACCAGCGAGATCCAGCGCATGGTGATCTCGCGTATGGAAACCGGGCTGCGCTAGCAGCATCCTCATGGGCTTCACTGCCCTTTCCAGCCTTCTTTTTATAATTTTCCTCGCGGCAATAGGCATTGCGATTTGGATCTCGCGCTCTAGCTCGAAGCGCAACCTCTTTTCGCTAACTGCATTTGCCCAGACCAAGCCTCAAGCTATTCTGCTGATGGCCGGAGTTGTGCTCACCGTTTTAGCGGAAACATTCCGCATCAGCCTGCCACCCGAGGCGCGCCGCGTGGCCTGGAGCTTCTGGTTGATCGGCTTGCTCATGTTCGCGGTCGGCGCATTCTACGGAAGCAAGAAAAGCCTACCAGGAGCCATAAACAAACGATTGCAAATATTGGGCAAGTGGTTGCAGGTCACTCCCGCGCAAGCACTGTTGCTGATCCTTAGCGTGTTGCTGGCAGCTTTGGCTGCATTGGCTGCCGGCGAAGCACTCTACATGCGCGCTCCTCTCGTGGCTTTGAGCGCCTGGGCTCTCGCTATCGGCGCAGTTGTGATAGGGGCATGGCCGCTTAAAGCACGCCGCATCCACTGGAGCCGGGATGTCATTGTGTTGGTCATTGCGCTTACGCTGTTGGCATTTGCCCTGCGCGGTTGGGACACAACGCACATTCCCAACACGCTTACCGGCGATGAAGCTTCGGGTGGGCTTTCTGCCGTGGAATTTGTGAAGGGCAACGTGGACAACGTGTTCACGTTTGGTTGGTATTCATTCCCGGCCTTTTATTTCTGGCTGCAGGCGTTATCGATCTCGGCTTTGGGACAAACCACCGCAGCCTTGCGCATCACATCCGCGCTAGCCGGCGCGCTCACCGTTGGCGCCGCGTATCTGGCTGGGCGCGCCATGTATGGTCCTCGCGCCGGTTTGTACGCCGCCATTTTCCTAAGTGGTCTGCACCTGCATCTCCACTTCAGCCGTATTGGGCTCAACAACGTTTGGGACGGTTTATGGTTCACCGTGGTGATCGGCCTGGTGTGGTGGGCGTGGAAAGCAGAGCGACGCGAAGGGTTTCTGCTGGCCGGGTTGGCGCTGGGATTCTCGCAATATTTTTACGTCAGCGTGCGCCTGCTTTTTGTGCTCGTCCCCTTTTGGCTGTTGCTGGCCGGCTTGGCAGATCGAGCCCGTTTCCGCCGCAACCGCGCCTCAATCGTTCTGCTTTTCCTGGCGGCTATCGTGATCTTCATGCCATTGGCTGTGAACTACGGGCTGCACATCAACGAGTTTCTAGCGCCCATGCAACGCGTCTCACTGCTTGGCCCCTGGCTCCAAAACGAAATGGCGAACACGGGCCTGCCGGCCTGGCGCATTTTGGGCGCGCAACTTTGGCAGAGCGTGCAATCTTTTACCAACGCAAACTTGCGCCACTGGTACACACCTGAAGTTCCCATCCTGCGGTCGTTTGCGGCTGGTTTCTTTCTGCTCGGCGTGATCCTTTTGGCCATAGATTGGCGCAAGCCGCAGAACTGGCTGCTGGCACTATGGCTGGGCATCTTCACGCTCTCGGGCGGCCTGAGCGAAAGCACACCCGCGGCCCAGCGCTACATCGGCGTGGCGCCCGCGGCCGCGTTGTTGCTCGGCTTCGCGCTCAATGGCATCGCCGAGAGGTTAACAGTCTTCTGGCCGCGGGCGAAAAAACTGCTGGCCGCATCCGCACTAGTGATAGTCTCGCTGCTTGCACTCAGCGACGTTAATTTCTATTTTAGCCACTTCACGCCGCGCGGCGAATATGCCGGCCCCAATGCCGCGGTGGCGCAGCGCCTGGCAAATTACCTGCAAGACCAGCCGGCTGGAATGCAAGTAGCTTTCTGGGGCCAGCCGCGCATGGGTTACCTATCTATTTCTTCCATTCCTTATCTCGCTCCGCAGGTCATCGGCATGGATATGTTGCAACCATTGGGCTCACCAGAAAATCCCCAATTAGTGCCGGGGCGCGTGGTCTTTGTTTTTCTACCAGAACACCAAAGCGATGTAGAGGCTCTATTGAGCAGCTATCCGCAGGTTGAGGTTAAGAAGCAATTCGACATGAACGGCGAGCTGCTGTATTGGTATGTCGAGTTGTTCTCGTATCCAAACCCTTGATGGGCGCCGGTGCTATGAAATGAATTTACGTAGACCTGTCCTTATCTTAACTTTCCTGGCGGTGCAACTATTTGCCTGCGGCCAAACAGTTGCACCGCCCACCATCGACCCGTTTCCCACAGCGGAAGCGGGAGCAGTCATCAAAGGCTATGGGATTTCCCCATTGGGCTTCCCTGCTGATTACAGCCAATTCATTGCTTTTCTACAAGAAGTCGGCAGCCTGCCGAACAGAGGCGTGATGTTCAACGGCGCCTGGCGCGAGGATGTGATAAGCGGCAGCGACGCCGGTGAAATTCCTCCCACCGCGATCACAGTCATGGAGCAGGCGGCAACCTACGACTACACGCCCATCATCGTCTTCGGCTGGCGTTCGGACGAGGGTGTCTACCATATCAGCGTTCCAGGCAACGCGGTCAATGATTGGAGCAACGCGGAGGCCAAGGATCTTTTCGAACAAATGTTGGTGGAGCTCGCAAGTAAATATCACCCACCCTATTTATTCCTCGGCAATGAAAGCGACGCTTATTTCATCAGCGAACCCGAAGACTATGCGCGCTGGATCGATTTCTACAATCGCGCCTACGATGCTGTAAAAGCAGTTTCACCGCATACGATAATCGGCCCGGTCTTTCAGTATGAGCGCCTCTCCGGGCAAGGCACATTCAACCAGTGGACCACGCCGCAGTGGCCCGCTTTGGATCTACACGATCTGAATAAAGTAGATATTGTCGGTCTCACTGTTTACCTATGGCTCAGTGTAGCCACCCCTGAAGAGATACCCGATGATTACTTTGCTCCGTTGCTTGAACACCTTGGCGACAAACCAATCGCCATCACCGAAAGCGGTTGGCCTGGGGCATACCTAGGTACTGAGACTGCATGGGAAGCTTCCCCAGAAGCGCAGATACGTTTTGTCGATGCACTGCATCGGATTTTAGGCGGCGTGAACGTCAAGATATTGAATTGGCTGCACCTGAACCAAATGCAAAAGTTGGAGGGAAATTTAACCTTCTGGCAAGCCTTCAGCAGTATTTCGCTGCGCGACACAGAAGGCATTAAACGCCCAGTCTACGATGTGTGGGTAAATTTCCAGCCTTAGTAAAAAGTAGCACCCGCCCGATATAATCCGCGCGGTTTATTAATGCGTCGATCACTTCTATTCTTACTTAGCTGTTTATTAATATCCGCTTGCGCGGGATTGCAACTGCCGGGTCCCGTGATCCAGCGTGCGACTGGCACGCAAACTGCCCTGCCCTCGGCAACACTCACCGCATCCGTCACTCCAACCGCAACTCCGATTCCACTAAATCCACTGACCATCGAATATCTGCGCGAACACGAGTTCCCAGCCAGCGACCTGGTCATCGAGGAAACGCTGGAAGTTGGTCCAAACTATTTTCGCTATATTGCCTCATACCATTCAGAAGGGTTGAAGCTCTACGGATTGCTGACTCTTCCTTTTGGCGAAAAGCCAGCTACAGGCTGGCCGGTGATCGTTTTCAACCACGGCTACATCGAGCCCTCGGTGTATCGCAGCACAGAACGCTACATTGCCTACGTGGACGGTTTTGCGCGCAGCGGTTACATCGTCTTCCGCCCGGACTACCGCGGTCATGGTAGCTCCGAAGGCGTGGCGCGCGGCGCTTATGGCAACCCAGGCTACACAATCGACGTGCTCAACGCCGTCGCAGCGCTCAAGGCTTATCCGGATGCGGACGCTAACCGCATCGGCATGTGGGGTCACTCGATGGGTGGCTACATCACGCTACGTGCCCTGGTGGTCGACGCGGATATCAAAGCCGGCGTAATCTGGGCCGGCGTAGTGGGGGCCTACGAGGACATGACCGATATCGATGGACGGCCGCGCTTCGGCACGCGCGGCCTGCTGCGCCTCCATGGTTTGCCGGAGGAAGATCCTGAATTCTGGGCCTCGATCTCGGCCAACTCGTATCTGGCCGATCTTTCGGGTCCGCTGCAACTGCATCACGGCACAGCCGACCATTCGGTGCCCACTATTTTTTCGTATTACCTGGCCGAAGAAGCCAGAGCGGCCGGCCAAACAGCTGAGCTGTATGTTTACAATGGCGACGATCACAACCTGGCGACCTATTTCACCGCCGCTATGCTGCGATCGATCGCCTTTTTTGATCTTTATGTAAAAGGCGAGTAGCAGTAACGCCCAGGGCTATGAAGCTAGTCATCGAACACCTCGTAACAATAACGCCTCGGTTCTCCGAGGCGTTTATTCTGTGGGCGCGACAGGAGTCGAACCTGCAACCATTGGCTTAAAAGGCCAATTCTCCTAAATGATTTTTCACTGTAAATCGGGTTTTAGCCTAAATGGTGAAGCAGAAAAAACGCTCATTGTGTCTACTAAGTATACTGTGTCTATGCTCGTTGCACCCAAACTGCACCCAAACTAGGAAAGGCAAACGGGTTATCTGCAAATTAAAGAGAGGCAGGGAAAACCTTGCCTCTTTGTTTATCCCGTGGTTTTGGGATATTTGGGTATAAATTCAGTTGAGGGACTACAGAGTCTTATAGTTTCTGTATGCTTCTGTCTATAGGGTTTATAGGTTTATACCTTGTACATCTAGAGGTGAGTGTTAAGGGAAAATGGACAATTGAGAATATAGAGTGTTTTATGTCTAGTCTGTTTGCACCAAAACCGCACCCAATTTTAGGAAAGGCGACTCGGTAGTAAAATCAAGAAACTTATGCAACACTGGAATCGTGACCTATTAAAAAATTGAGATAAAAATGGCGAAGAAAACTTATTCATTTCTCGGGGAATCACAGGACGATCCTTTAAAGAGGAGTGACATAACCCCAAAGAAACTTCCCGCGCAAGGATTTAGCAGCTTGAATCGGACCACGCTAGGAGCGTTTCTGCTAATGGTGATAGTGGGTGGCAGCAACGCCGTGGCGGTGCGCTTCAGCAACTTGGGCTTGCCACCTTTCTGGGGGGCGGGCACACGCTTTGCCCTAGCCGGGTTGATCTTCTGGGTCATCGTTCTTGCTAGGCGCATTCCGCTCCCTAAAGGACGCGCCTTGGTTGGCGCCTTGCTTTACGGCGCATTGAGCTTCGGCGCCAGCTATGCATTCATTTATTGGGCGCTGCTGTACTTGCAAGCCGGCTTGTTTACCGTGGTAGTAACCCTGGTTCCCTTGATTACCTTCCTCTTGGCCTGGGCGCATGGCCTTGAGCCTTTCCGTTGGCGCGGGCTGGTAGGTGCCTTGATTGCTCTTGCAGGCATCTTAATTGGGGTAGGCAACGAGCTCGGCGCCAGCGTGCCGCTGCTGCCTTTATTGGCCACCGTGGTCGGAGTAGCTTGTAGCGCAGAGGCTTCAGTGCTGTATAAATTATTTCCAAAAGGCGAGCCGCTGGCCACCAACGCCCTGGCCATGAGCGTCGGCGCGCTCATGCTCTTGGTTTTGTCTTTCATTGGGCGCGAGACGTGGGCATTGCCGACATCGCCCCCCACTTGGATCGCCTTTGTTTATCTCGTGCTGCTTGGCTCGGTGGTTTTGTTTTACCTCTATCTGTTTGTGCTGGACCGTTGGACGGCTTCAGCGACTTCGTACTCGTTCTTGCTTTTTCCGGTGATGACTGTCATCGTCGCCGCCTGGTTATTGGGTGAAGTTGTCACACCCGCTTTCGTCCTGGGAAGTATTTTGGTGCTCCTCGGCGTTTGGATAGGGGCAATCGCCCAACCGAAAGCGAAGGGGTAGTTTGGTCCGCAATGACCAAGGGGGCTGTTTAATCACCGAAGGGAATTCTTTTACAATGCACACGAACCACGCATATCGCTTAATATTGATAATCCCGCGCTTGCCGTCCAGATTGAGGGGGGTTGTCACACACTGATTACTTCAGAAGGCCCCGTCAATTTGCGCGGCGATTCGCCTCGCGGTTTCGAGGGCGATAGCTGGTGCGCCTAATCGTAAAAGGATGCGATGTATAAGTTTTGTGCCCATCTCGATTCGATTAAGGAAGTGATCCCGAGCGCGAATGGCTGCGAGGATTGTCTGAAGACTGGGGATACTTGGGTGCATCTGCGGCTGTGTTTACAGTGCGGTCACGTGGGCTGTTGCAGCGAATCCAAAAACACACACGCCAATAAACATTTTCTGGAGACAGGCCATCCTATCATCCAATCCATTGAGCCCGAGGAAGACTGGAAATGGTGCTATGTGGACGAGATTGGTTGGGAATGAAGTTCTGCATAACAAAACTCTCAAAACACAGCAGCACATGGCATACAATCAAGGAGCTTGTGTAACAAGTCTAGAGTGCGGCAAGCAAGCTCCTTTAGCTGGATTTAAGAGCCTCGTTGGTCGGGACGAGGCGTTCCCGTTTTGACTCCGCAGGTGACCAGGACGGGAACAAAAAATCTCCAGAATTATGTGAGATTTTGGAGTGGCGAGGGAGAGATTCGAACTCTCGGCCAAGGGTTATGAGTCCTTGGCGGCCCCACCGTAAACGTTAGTAAAAGGCAAATTTACGGGTAAAAAAGCTTCTACAGGGTGTACGGTTTCCATGATTTCTACACCAATTGCACCAAATCTGCACCCAATTTTAAGCTAGGAAAGGCGTGTTTCTCGAAAATAACCTGTTTGCACCAAAACTGCACCACGATATAGGAAAGGCGACTCGGTAGTAAAATCAAGGAGCTTAATCTAATTTCAAGGCGTGGGATTTTAGCATTACTTTTACAAGCAAAGGAGGAGTTGAAATGAAAAGATACACGCTTGCAATCTTTTTGATCTTGCTAGCTTCAATAGTTACAGGTTGCAAGTCTGGGCCTGACCACCAAACGGCTGGCGCAGACTTGCCCACCCAGGCTGCACAGAACTTTAACCTGGGCGAGCTGAGCTATATCTTCGAAATCCCGGCAGAGCCTGTGGATGTTGCCGTGACTTTGGATACTGAGGGAACGGTAGAGGCGCTTATCCCCGTCGAGGGTGGAAGCATCAGCGCCACAGGCGTGGATGGTAC
>JBKJWG010000302.1:0-4042 GCA_046716985.1 Anaerolineales bacterium
CCGCGCCGGGCGCGGCTCGGATTCCAAGAGATGGCGGATGAGATTGGAGGTCAAGTAGTAAGGAATGTTAGCAACGACCAGATAGCCGGGGGATTGGACCAGCTTTGACAATTGCAAACGCAAAATATCGCCATGCACGATCTCGACGTTTGCAAAACTGGCGGTCTGCTCGCCCAGGATGGGCAGCAGCCCTGCGTCCAGCTCCACCGCTACGACGCGCCGCGCTGCGGCGGCCAGGTGACGCGTGAGTGAGCCGAGACCCGCGCCTACTTCGAGCACTTCGTCATTCGGCCCGACCTCGGCCGCTTGCACGATGCGCGCCAAATGCGTCTCATCGATCAGAAAATTTTGCCCGAGGCGCTTGTTGGGGCGCAGACCGTGCTGGCGCAGCAGCGCCGCAACGTTTATCGGTGCTGGGGCCGCGCTCATCCCGGTGGCCAAATCGGCGGAACATAGGCCGGGATGGGAGTTGTGAAATAAACAGTGACATATTGATTTACCCAGGGAACCCCGACCACAGGCTCATCGAACGCCAGATCCATCCATGGCACGCTGCGATCTGGCCAGACGCCAACATCAGCAATCGTTCCCGGGCCATAACCCTGGATGTAAACCGTTGCAAATTTCAGCTCACGGTACCAGGTCAAATACGTTGCAATGATTCCTTTCGTCAAGGGTACTCCCGCTGAGGTGCCATATAAACACGTACTGACACCGGAATTACATGCCGAGTACCAAGTAGTATAGACATTCACCGCCCGGTAGTATTCAATCGTGACGTTATCGATAACTATTGTGCGTAGCACAATCTTGGTGCCGTAACCGTTGATCTGCGTTTTGGCTTCCACTAGCACGCGCTGCTCTTCTTCTTTGCGCGCGGTTTCCTCGCCATCTTCGTAGCGCACACGCGTGCGGGCGGCCTGCACACCATTCTGGCCAAGCTGGACAACCGAGATGGTGTCCAGTTCCGCCTCAGCATCCGGCTGCCACTCGGTTTCGTGTGGCAGCGTGGTTTGCTCGAGCTGAATGGATTCGATGATGCGGCGCACGCGGATCTTGCCGTCGGCTGGGACAGGCGCATCTTCATCCGGCTCGCTGCGATCCAGCCCTTGCAGGGCGATGCCGGCATCCGCCAGCGCCTCGCCGACCGTGGCGGCCGCTGAGCGCACAGTAATAATCTCGCCGCCCATAGAAATTTCGAGCGGGCTGCCGCGCGTAAGCGTGGCGTTGAGCGCCGCAGTGAGTGGAGTTTCCGCAACCGGCTGCAAGCGATCACCTGCCAGCACTTGGATGCCTTGTTCGGCAATCGCCTGCCCCAGCGTGGGCGCCGAGCTTAAGAACACAGTCGTTTGATCGTCCGCTTGCAGCGAAATTGCAACTGCACGGCGCAACTCTAAGATAAGTGCAGGCGAGCTTGGTAATTCTTCATCGACCGCCACGGTCTGGCCAGCGAACAATAGTCGATCATCTTTTCCCAGCAAAAGGTTCCATTTTGCCAGGAGCGCAGCCGGGTCATGTTCTGCGCTGAATGCGCTGTAGACTTTGCCATCTGCACTTAATTGTATAAAAGCCGCGCGCTGGACAGCAATGATCAGGCCATTACGCAGCAGCGAAAACTGAGAAGGCTCAACCGCATCTTGCGCGCCGAGCTGGATGCCGGCCACGTGCAGCGCGCCGCGCACGGTGAGCGCCCGCGTCACGATTTCGTGGGCGCGCCCATCGGCAAGCACGGTCACTTCGCGATTGAGCGATAAATAGCCCAGGGCAAGCACGAGCAGCCCTGCGCCTATAGCCAGCCAGCGAATGCGGGCAATGTTCATGCTGAGATTCTACCCACTTCGCAATGACAAGTTTATTTTTTCGGTTTGCTTTTTTGGAAGAGCGGCAACTTTATTTTTAGCCCCGAGCGCTTATAGCTATCCAGCGCCACATTTGACAAAATGACAGCCAGCAACACAAAAGCGCCCCAAATGATCGGCTCGATCTGTCCCTGGGTCTCGGTTTGCAGCGGCTGATTCGGGTCGATCGTGATCACATCGAAATCGGGGTTGGCGCGGCGCAGGCTTTGCGCATGAGCCAGCACATCGGCCACCCGATTCAACGACCAGCCCATCTCTTCGCTGGACGGCATGCGCGCATCGCTGGGGCTGCCAAAACGGATCTTATGTACGGTTTGCCAGGGGTCGCTAACAGCCAGGTCGCCCAGGAATAAAGGGTCGACAACGCTGCCGAAATTGATCGCGTCTCCATTGGCTCCATGGCAGGAAGCGCAGCTATCGAAATAGATCAGCGCGCCGAGCTGGCGGTCGCCCAGCGCCTGCCCCGTGAACGGGTCGATGATCAAGTCCATATCCACCTGCTGCGTGCGCAGGAAGGCAGCCAAGTCATCGATCGCAGTCGAATTCGTGTAGCGCAAGAAGTTGTGATCGGGGTCCAGGTTGCCGTTCAACCAATCGAGGACTTGTTCCTGAGTGGCCCCGATGGCGCTTTGAACGCCGGGGAAACCCGTGTAATGGGATGAATACGGGCCATAAGCGCCGTCCGCGCCCTTGTAATCCCAGCCGTGGCACTCCACGCAGCGCCAGGTGATAACGCCGCTGCGAGTGTTGCTATCCTGGTTATCCCAAAGGGGATGGTTACCCGCCGGCGGGGCAAGGTCGAGCGCCAGGATCCAGTTATCGTAGATGCGGCCGCCCTCGATCGGGTCGCCGGGCAGGCCGCCCAGATCGAGCGAGGCGCCGCGGGCCGCGGCGAAACCGATGAGGCAAGCAAATAAACCGAAAAATGTGATCGCACAGGCGCGCTTCATGCTATTTTTCAAAAAAAGTGGGAATACGAGTATATCATCCGCAACTTTGCTGTTCTTCCATTAGCAAAACGCCCCTTCAAAGGAAGGGGCGTTTGTAAACAATAATTCGGCTGCTATTCCAACGTCATCAAGAACGCGATCAGATCGTTGAGCTCGTCTTCGCTCAGGGTCGCGCCTAAGTTCTGCGGCATCACGTCATCCTGAAACCCTTCGACAATGTAGGCGCTGGGGTCGAGGATGGATTGGCGGATGTATTCTTCGGCCGTAAGACCAGAGACGGTCGTTCCGGCGGGAGTAGCCAAGCCATCCAGCACCGGGCCTATGGTGCCGGTGCTGACGCCCGTGATAGTGTGGCAAGCTGTGCAGACATTCTGGAGGAAAACGGCCTGGCCGCGGCCTTCCGGCGTCGATTCGTCCACGAGCGGGGCCAGGGGAACAGGCGTAGCCACCTGGCCCAGCGCATAGGCTTCAAAGTTCATGATGAAGGCGGCCACGGCGCGGATTTGATCCTCACGCAAGGGGCCGCCAAATTTCTCGGAAAAGGTCGGCATAGCCGGCTTGCCGAAGCCTGTATAAAGCGTTGGGCGAGTTGAAACCTGGCGGCCGGTGGTTACCACAGCCACGATGTAATCTTCGAGTCCGCCCGACCACCCAACCTCTGCCAAACGCTCAGCAAAGAAGAACTCGTCCCTCAGGCTGGGTGCTCTACCTATTATCCCTTGAGCCTGAGATGCGTGGCAGGCAATGCAATAGGCGGTGAAGACGCCCGCCCCGTACTCGATCTGGCGGGCGCGCTGCTGCACGACATAATCGGCCAGGCGCTTGGGCTCACGAATGCCCATGATGATCACAATGGCCACGCTGAAGAAGACCAAGATGGTGCCTAGCACGATTTCAAGTTGGACGCGTTTCATGCGCGCAGGATCTCCTCGTTGCTCAACTGACTATTGGCCCAGGGTGCGGTCCTGGTGCAGGAAATAGCTATGTTCGTACACTTTACGTTTGCCTGTGTCGGGATCACTCCACTCGACATGCGGTGTCACGCGCACTAAACCGAATTGGAAATCCTCAACGATAAAAGAGGCGCTCAGTTCGGGCAGCAAGCCGTCCGCTTCGGCCGCCAGTAGTTTTTCGCTGAATTCGTTGAAAACCGCGGTGAGGTGTGGGCAGCCGATGACGATGTTATTGGGGTCGGTATCCGGCTCAGGCTGATAAATCAGACCCGGGCAGAGG
>JBKJWG010000303.1:0-2560 GCA_046716985.1 Anaerolineales bacterium
CCAGCGACTTGGCTTGAAAAAGCAGCAATCGCGGAGCAAATTCTCGGCAATCGGGAGCCTTAGCAAGTGTCTCCAGCCAGCGCGCTAAGAGTATTTGGCGATCTGACATATAGAATTGCTCGGCCACCGAGTCGATCCAAGCTGCAGCCTGCTTTTTGTCCCCGGCGGCCAATTTGTGCTGGATGGCGCTTTCCCATTCCTTGCGCCCTTTATGCCACTGGGCCGCCCGGCGGTGGAGCTTGAGTTTGCGTTCAGGTTGGTACCGGACGAAATAATCCTGCAAGAATTCCGAGAAAAGTTGGTGAAAGCGATAGCTGTTCCCCTCTTTGGTTTCGGTGCGGCTAACAAAAAGATTTCGTTCCTCTAGGGCGCGTAGGAACAACCCGCTATCTTTTCTTTCCAGCAAATAATTGCATTGTGCCTCGCTGAAATCACTTAAAATCGAGGTGGCCAGCATAAAGCTGCGTAGTTCTTCGCTTTGGCGGCTCACTACTTCTTCGGCTAAATACTCGTAGATTTTTTCGATACCCCCACTTAGCTTTGGCAGCCCGCCATTTTCCATCGTACGTACGGCCAGCAACAGCGCCACGATCCAGCCATCGGCGCGTTTAGCCAGGTCCTCGGCTTGCTCCTGCGAAAGGCGCATGCGATAGTTTTGCAAAACCAGCTTTTGCAGCTCGTCGGCTCGAAAGCGCAATTCATCCGCGCTGATCGTGACCAGCTCGTCGCGGATATACAGGCTCGCTGTGGGGATGCCGTAAACACTGCGCGAACCGATGAGAATGCGCAATTGATCCGGCAGGTGTTCGAGGAAATTTTCTACAAAATCAACGATTTGCTGATTTTCCCCAGCCAAGTGGTAGTCATCTAAGACCAGCACACAGAAATCCTGCACCTGTTGCTGGATCTCATTGATCAGCTCGGTTGCCAGGCTGGGTGCATCCGTAGCTGTTCCTGGACTATTTAGTCGCTTTTCGAGGGCATGGCCGAAATTTGGGATCTGCTGCTGCAAAGCGGCAACAATATGGCTGACGAATTGGATTAAGTCGCCATCCTCCGGCCCAATGCGGTACCAGCACACGATTGCATCCAAGTCCGCGGCGAAATCCACCAGCAGCGTGGTTTTGCCGTAGCCCGCCGGCGCGGAAACAAAGGTCAGTTTGCGGTGGATGTTCTGGTGGAGAATATCAACCAGGCGCACACGCCGCAAAACGTCCTTGCGCCGCTGTGGGGGACGAACCTTGGTCAGTAAGATCGTCATATGTTTTTTGACCCGACCGTCCTTATCTACGCCCTAAAAGCGGTTTCGAGGAGCGCCCAGATTAGCTGTTCAGTCTATTGTGCCAGAACAAGCTTTGTCAAGGAATTGTAAGACAATAATGGCCTATATTATAATTTCGGCCCCAATATGCGCGCCGTCGACATCATTATCAAAAAGCGAGATGGCCTGGCTCTCAGCACCGAAGAGATCCGCTTCTTTGTTCAGGGTTTCACCAACGGCACAGTCACCGATTATCAGGCTTCTGCCTGGGCGATGGCCGTGCTGCTCAAGGGTATGGATGACCGTGAAACTACTGACCTGGCCCTGGCTATGGCGGGGTCTGGCGAGATCCTTGATCTTAGTGGCGTAGTCGATATCGCTCTCGATAAGCATTCCACCGGCGGCGTAGGAGACAAGACCACGCTCGTGGTGGAACCCGTAGTGTCCGCCTGCGGGCTTAAGGTTGGCAAAATGTCGGGCCGCGGGTTGGGTTTTAGCGGTGGCACGCTGGATAAGATGGAATCTATTCCCGGTTACCGCACTAATCTCAGCAAAGAAGAATTTCTAAGTCAGCTAAAAAATCTTGGCCTGGTGCTCACCGGCCAAACTGGCGACTTGGCCCCCGCCGATGGCAAACTCTACGCTTTGCGCGATGTAACCGGCACAGTAGATTCTTTGCCCCTGATCGCCTCCTCAATCATGAGCAAAAAGATAGCTGCCGGCGCTCAGCGTATCGTGCTGGATGTAAAAGTGGGAGTAGGCGCCTTCATGAAGACCTTGCCCCAAGCACGCGCCTTAGCTAAGATCATGGTCAAGATCGCCAAACTAGCGGATCGCAAAGCGGTCGCTTTGCTCTCAGATATGAACCAGCCTTTAGGCCATGCAGTGGGCAACACACTGGAAGTCAAAGAAGCGCTCGATACATTGCGCGGCCGCGGCCCAGCTGATTTCCGCGAACATTGCTTGCACGCCGCCAGTCATTTGATCGTATTGGGTGGTGGCGCCAAAACGCTGGCAGCCGCCCGCAAGCGCGCCGTAGCTACGCTTAGCGACGGCAGCGCGCTCGAGCGCTTCCGCAAATTAGTGATTGCCCAGGGCGGTGATGTGAGCTACATTGACGACCCCGAGAAATTCCCGAAAGCAGCGTTGATCGAAGAAGTGCGCGCGCCCAAGTCCGGTTACCTCAAATGGATCGACGCCAAAGAGATCGGCGAGACTTCAGTTGACCTGGGCGCCGGCCGCGCTAAGAAGGGTGACCCGATCGACCATGCCGTCGGAATCGTGGTGCATCACAAGGTG
>JBKJWG010000304.1:0-4251 GCA_046716985.1 Anaerolineales bacterium
TCAAGTTGATAGATGCCTTGTGTGCCCCGCGACGAAGTAACAGTCGTACATTCAGACTAACATGATTTCATTTTCTTTGTTTTCGTGGGGGCTCCGACCCCACACCCGCTGGGGGGCAGAGTTGCCCCCCAGACCCCCTACAATAGAAGATGACAGTTGCCTTTTTACGGAATCTTCTTCGTCCGTCGCTAGCTCATAGTCTATGTTTTAGAGATGACCACAAAAGACAATTAGCTGGAGAAACGGTAAGCAAACCAACTTGTTCATTGACACCATTCCGCATAGCCGAAAGTTTCCAGATCTTGCAGCGGATCGCTGCCGGGTTGCGGATTGAGGCCGCAGAAATCGGAACGAGCGACGAGGATCTCGTAGGGAACGTAGATCGGCAGCGCGGGGAGCTGCTCGGCGAAGAGGCGCTGGGCTTCGAGCGCGGCGCTCGTGTCGCCGGGGCGAGCGGCAAGGGAGGCTTTGCAGGCGGCGTCGAACTCGGCGCTCTGCCAGCCGCTTACGTTCCAGCCGCCCCAACCATATTTGTGGGCGGTGAGATCTTCGCCGGGAATGGCTTCACTCAAGTAGAGGTAACAGGCGGGTTGGTCGCCGAAGGGCCAGGAGAAAAGCGCCAGGTCGAAGTTGCGTCCGAAGATGGGGCTGGTGGGGCCAGTGGCGAAGACCTGTTCGGCGGGCGCGCTGTTGATGATGATGGCGACGCCGCAATCGTCGAGGCTGCTCTTGATGATCTCGGCGGCAGCCAGGTTTTCGGGGCTGTCGCTGGTGGCAAGGGTTAGTTCTAGGCGTTGGCCGCCGAGCGCGCCGGGGAACAATTGATTGACGCGCACGCCGTCCGCGCCGGCGACCCAGCCGAGCTGATCGAGCTGGGCATTGGCGGCGGCTGGATCAAAGGTGTAGCTGGCCGCACTCGTATTGTGGAGCGGGTGACCGGCGGGGACGTAGCTGTTGGGCGGGCTGCCTTTGCCGAAGGCCAGCGCGGCGATGATGGCCTGGCGGTCGATGCACTGGGCGACGGCCTGGCGCATGCGCACGTCGCTGAAGAAATCAGCGCGGTCGTTGAAGACATTGAAGCCATCATCAAAGCCTTGCGGCTGGATGCTGAAATCGAGATGCATCCAACTATCGGCTGGCAGGTAATAGGCTTGCAGCTGCCCGGCCGCAGCAGCCGCGTCAACTTGCGCGGCTTGAGCGCTGAGATCGGCCGATGGCATGATTAGATCGCAGCCGCCATTTTGCAGCGCTGCTAAATTGCTTTGGCCGAAAATGAAATTCAGCGTGCTGAAATGAGGCAGTTGCTCGGCGGCGCGGAAATAATTCGGGTTGCGCGAGAGCGTGATGCTTTGCCCGGGCGTCCAGGAATCGATCGCGTAGGGACCCCAGCCGATCGGTTTTTGCGCAGACGCTTCGTTGGTGAGCAGATCGGCGGGAGCTAGGCTGCCCCAGGCGTGGCGCGGCAGCGGCGTCCAGAAGTTGATGGCGGCAGCTGGGTCGATGTAGCCCGGCAGGCCGGTCCAGATGACCGTGCGCTCATCGCTGGCGACGTAGCTGGCGGTGCGTTCAGTCTTGTACTGGTCGGCGGGCGTATCGGGCAAAGCGGCGAGGTCGAAGGAATAGACCGAGTCGTCAGCGGTGAGCGGCGCGCCATCAGACCAGGGAAGCCCGGCCTTCAGGGAGAAGGTGACGGAAAGTTGATCCAGTTGGATGTCGCCGCTGGCGATGACGATGTTGCCGTCCGAGTCCACGATGCGATCACCCTGATGAGCGGTGACGCTTTGGATGGCGATGCCGCCGTTCTCGATGCTCGGCAGGCTTTCGAGGATGACGGGGACGAGCGCGTAGCCTTGCGAATCGAATGGGCCATCGTAGATGGCCTGCCGAATGGCGCGGGCGCTGGCCGAATTGTCGGCGTAGAGATAGAGCGAACTGGGCTCGTCGCTCAGACAAATGTTGAGGATCTGCGGGCCGACCGGAGTGGGGCTGGCGGTGGGGGGCGCCGGAGTGGGAGGGGCGCCGAGGGAGCAGGCGGAGAGGAAGAGGGCAGAGGGCAGAAGGAAGAAGGCAGAAAGAAACTTGGAGCGCAATGCGGGGCGCGATGTTGGCATGGACGAGATTATACAAGTCAGGAGTGTTGATTTGTGGAAAGAGGTTATTTCCGAAGATGTCATCATGAGGATCCTTCGGCTCGCCGAGCTCGCCTCAGGATGACACAATAGGGAGATCGGCTTGGTTTGGAGGAATGACAGAAAGATAGTAGTCGTGCGTGCTAAAATCGAATTGTGATTGAAGACTCCTGTTCCATTTGTGTGGATGTAGAGACAGCCGGGCCAAACCCGGCGTCTTATTCGCTGCTCTCGATCGGCGCGGTTGCAGTGGCAGAGCCGCAGCGCACGTTTTATGTGGAGCTGCAGCCGGTGCAGATGGCTGAGGATCAAGAAGCCACGAGTATCCATAAGCTTTCGTTGGAGAAACTCGCGAAAAGTGGGCTGCCGCCTAAGGAGGCGATGGCGCGCTTCGAAGCGTGGGTGCTCGAAACGTGCGCGGGGCGGGCGCCGGTTTTTGTGGCGTTCAACGCGGCGTTCGATTGGATGTTCGTCAACGATTATTTCTTGCGCTACTTAGAGCGTAATCCGTTCGGGCACGCGGCGCTGGATATGAAGGCGCTGTTCATGGGCTTGCAGCATGTGCGCTGGGAAGAAACCAGCTATCAAGCTGTTAGCTCGCATTATGGTTTGGCCCCGGCGCTGTCGCACAATGCGCTGAAAGATGCGCAGCAGGGCGCCGAAGTTTTCGCAGCCATGCTGGCTGAGATGAAGGAGAAAGAATATGAGCGCTAAAGCGGAACCGTCTGCGGAACTGGCTCGCATCATCGAATCAGCCAAGCGGCTGGGCGTGGAGTTGAACGAGGCCGACGCGCTGCAATGGCTGGCAGCGGTAGCGGCAGACAAAGGTAACGATGATGTGGTGCTGGATGTACAGACCGGTGTTTTCGGTCACCGCCTCACGATGCTGGATTTCAGCCCCGCTGAACTGGCGCACTTTCGCAAGATTGGGCGGCTGGTGGAATTTGCTGACCAGCCCGGCCGGGTGGAGACGGCGCTGGCGCTCTCGGGGTCGGCAGCGCAATCGAAGATCCAAACGTATCCGGGTGACGCGGATTTCTTCGAGCGCGTGAACATTATCGCGCCTACGCGCGAGGAAGCCTGCCGCATCCTGGGCGAAGTGATGCGCGAGAAAGCGATCAGCACGATCAAGGGGCCGGGATACGAACTGATCGAGATCAAAATGGGCAACTACGCGCAAGACGTGCAGCGCGATGGGCACAAGCTGGCGAAGGGCTCGCCGATCTCGTGGAACAGGAATGAGATCGGACTGGGCGTGATCGAACTGCAAGATGCCGAAGGCAAACCGCTGGTGATCACCTGGGAGCAGGCGGCGCAAGACCCGGGCTGGTGCAAGATGGACTGGGTGGTGGCGGATTCGGTGCGCAAGCAGGTGGTGAACGCCAGCAATATGCTGGATGTGACCTGGGAGGCGCCGGATGGCAGCATCACGCCGCTGGATGGCTACTTGGATCCATATTTTCAAGAAGTTTATTTGGAAGCCGAATCGATCCCGGTGTTCACTAAGCTGGCCAAGCACGTAGACAGCAACGCGCTGGATCATTACGTGGAGCAGTTGGAGCACGAAGTGCAGAAGTACGTGACCAAGGATCCCAACTTTGGCAAGGCGGCCAAACGCATGTACAACGTCTTCCGGTTGACGGGCCGCTATGAAGAAGCTGCGTATTTGCGCGAGCTGTTCGATGAGCCGGCCACGGTGCTGTATCAGGTGTGGTCGCTGATCCGTACGATCGACGATTGCTTCCATCCTGATTCTTCGGTGCAGCTGGATGAATTGCTGGGTCAGGCCGACAAGCTGATCCTGGCCGTGACGGAGGCGCTGGAAGGGCCCGCAGAGCAGGAGATCGTGCGCCAGCTGCTGCAGCTGCGCGATATTCTTTCGCGCGAGGGGAGCACGGACGCGCTGTCGCCGCGAGCGGAGGCGGCGCGGGCGGAGGTTATCAATTTGGTGAATAACTTTTATTACGAGCGGTTGACGGGGGTGCCGAGTATCAAGGAGTATATGGAAGGGTTGGGAAAGAAATAGCAATAGTAGCTTTAGGGCCGTCTTGAGCCTACGGTTGCCTACATAGCGAGGCTTTTGGATTGTTATTCTAGAAAATCTTTTCGTGGGGGGGGGGGG
>JBKJWG010000305.1:0-3732 GCA_046716985.1 Anaerolineales bacterium
TGCTCACTCACCTCGAGTCGTTGCAAGATAAGGCCAGCTTCGAAGATCAGAGTTTGGATCGGGATGGGACCAACCCGTCAAACACTTCTTTTGAAAATATGTGGCAACGACTCCAAAAGTTGAATGCTGGTCAAGTAATTCGGCATTGGTCGGTTTATAACGGCTACCTTGGCCCATCCATGACTATTACTGTTGTATCGCCTAAGAGCATTTCCGTTTTGACTGAGGCACGAACAGGCCAGGATATTCCAAGATCTGAGTTTGAAAAGTTGTGGCGAGATTGGGAATCCTACAAAGATGGTAAGCTAAAGCGCAGTGCAATTCGGGGAGACAACTTTTATACAACTTACATCATCAGTCTGTTTCATTGGGTTGAGCAAAACAGTTCGACGACTGGGCCGTGAGCCAGGCAATCGCCCGCCCGAGCGCATCGAAGCTGAAGTAGGCATCGGGATCCAAAACGTGACAAATTATATTTGAGAAACAGAAATGGGAGCTATGCCCACATTGAATTTCGTTGATCTTGTTTCCGCGTTTGCTGGATACGTTTTAATTGTTCTCCTAGACTCTCCTATCGCGAATCTAATAAAGATTTATTCTGACAAAATAACAATCCCACTGCCAAAAGGCCTTGACGCGAAAAAATGGAATTCTCTTACGGGCTACGATGCCGCGGAGGGTGGTGGTGGCGCCAAATTTATCGGCAAGCTAGAAAGACTTTTATTTTATATAGCGATTCTGATACATGCCCCCGAGTTAATAGCGGCATGGATAGCTTTTAAATTAGCCTCAAAATGGGAGACATGGAACAATATGATAAAGGTACCCGAGAAACTTACCGGAGTCGACCAACTCGAATATCTATTGGCCCGGCGACGATGGGGAACTAAAACTTATCAAAGGTTTTTGATTGGAACTATATTGGATTTTTTTGCCGCCATTGCCGGTTTTGCCTTATTCTATTTTCTTAAGCAATCTGGTCTCATCCCTGGTTTGCTAAAGATGATACATTGAGGGAAAACTTGACACTCCATCCCCTCACCCTGTATAATCTTGGCTTGCCTGCCATGAGCAGGCATTTTTCTGCGATTAACTGACTGAAAGATTAGGCTACGAAATGACACCACTTCCAAAACGCAAGCATTCCAAGGGCCGCCGCGACCGCCGCCGGGCACATGACGCCCTGCAGGCCCGCAACACCGTCATCTGCTCCAACTGTGGCGCGATGCGCATGCCGCACCAGGTGTGCGCCAACTGCGGCTACTACAAGGGCCGCGAAGTCGTCCACATCGAACGCGAGTAAAAGCGGTTGAAGGTTTAAAGTTGAACGTTCAACCTTAAACTTGGAGCCTTAAACGGGCCTTGTTGCCCGTTTTTCGTTTAAAATCCACGCATGCCTCTCGACGCAACTAAGACTGCTTTTATCTTTCCCGGCCAGGGTTCGCAAAAAGTGGGCATGGGCAAGGAGCTGGCCGCTGCCCACCCCGAAGCCAAAGCAGCCTTCGGCGAAGCCGATGAGCTGCTTAGCTTTCCGCTTTCGGAGCTAGCCTGGGACGGTCCCGACGCCGATCTCAACGACACTGTAAACACGCAGCCTGCGCTGCTAGTGCACTCGGTCGCCGCGCTGCGCGTCTTCGAAAAGCTGCATCCCGCATTCATCCCCGCCTACGTCGCCGGACATTCGCTCGGCGAGCTGAGCGCCGCTGTGGCCGCTGGCGCGCTCGACTACGCCGCCGCGCTCACGCTCGTTCGCCGCCGCGGCGAACTCATGAAGCGAGCCGGCGCGCACAGCCCGGGCGGCATGGCCGCCATCCTCGGCCTCGATATCGAAACGCTGGACAAGGTCTGCTTTGCTGCTAGCACTGCCGGCGAAGTTGTGCAAGTTGCTAACGACAATTGCCCGGGCCAAGTAGTTATCTCCGGCCACTCGGGCGCGGTCACCCGCGCCATGCAAGCCGCCAAGGCGGCCGGCGCCAAGCGCGCCCTGCCGCTGGCTGTGAGCATTGCCGCGCACTCGCCCTTGATGGCCAGCGCGCAGGAAGATTTCCGCAAAGCCGTTGATGATGCCTTCATCATGGATCCGCAAATTCCAATGATCGGCAACGTCGGCGCCGATGAGATCAAGCTTGCCGAAGCACTGCGCCGCGATCTGAATGGCCAGCTCACCGCCCGGGTGCGCTGGACGGATTCTATCCGCGCCATGCGCGCCAAAGGCGTCACCACCTTCATCGAGCTCGGCAGCGGCAACGTGCTCACCGGCCTGCTCAAACGCATCGACGAAGGCGCAGTCGGCTTCGCCCTCGGCGCCCCCGAGGATTTCGGAAAACTTTCTTAGTTTGTCATTCAGAGCGCAGCCGCGGCCCTGAGCGCAGCGAACGGGGAGGAATCCCTCCTTCTCTTCTCACTGTGACTCACTGAGCGCAGCGACGGGTCCTTCGGATCGCAGCATTCCTATTGGGAAGCACGGCTCCGCCTGCTCTTCGTTTGTCATTCTGAGCGAAGCGAAGAATCCACCCGACTGAATATTATTAACTCAAGCTTACTTTCGACAGGCTATCATATTCTTATACCTTCATGAAAATTCGTGTCCGCACTTTCTTCTTCGCCTTGCTCCTAACCGCCAGCTTGGCCGCCGCGGCCCCGCAGCCAGCAGCCCTTGCCTGCGAAGATGAGCCCAAAGACCGCGGCTTCCCGCGCTTCGGCCGCCTCATGCACGATCCGCAATGGATGGAATGGCCTTCACGCATGGGCGACCCCGATTGGCCGAATGGTTTCTATTTCAACTGGTATCCCGAAACTGTGCAGCTCTTCACCAACCCGCGCAGCGGAGAAGGCCAAGTTCCGTACAGCAAAGAATGGCTGGAATATTTGCGCGACCTGCAACCCAACGACGAGGCTGCCGTCTGGCTCGCCCGTGTCGCCGCTGGTCTGTTTAACAAGGGCAATGACTTTATTTCCATCTTAGATCTCGAATCGTTGAAAGACGAGCCGGTCGCCGTTGGTATTTCTTCGGGCGGCAACGTGGTGAAGGTCCTGGAGACCAAGAACGGTTCGGCTCGCATCGATACTGTTTACTTCCGCCGCGACCCGCCTGACCCCAGCGTGCTCAATTATCAAAGCAAGCCGTGGCTGGTAACCAAGTTCACTTCAGTCTCGCGTGATGGCGAGCTCGGCAACGCCGGCGGCATCGATGTCTATTTCCCCATCCTCACCAATCAGCGCAAGGGCTACTGGGTGGAGCTACGCCGCGTTGAAATGTTCCCTCAAACTCCTTATTGCGCGGTGACCGTCTCGAGCCGCGCCGTGCTCACCGAACCCCGCACCGGTGCGCAGGTCGCCACCATCGCGGCCGGGCAGGCAATCACCATTCGCGAATACCTGCCGCAGGGCAGCAACGTGTGGGGTCGCATCGACGAGGGCTGGATCCTGATCGAGTACCTTTCTGATGGCGTGCCCGTCTACCCCACTAGCTGGGCCATGAACACTCGCCCGCCGATCCTATATCCATAAATGTCATTCCGAGGGAGCGAAGCGACCGAGGAATCCCTTGGGTCAAAGAAAGCCTTCACAGCAAGGGCGTTTGCCAATTCAAAATCCACATTCGAAATTTCTTCTGTTTTCTGTTTCGTTTTAGTTATAATTCTCGCCGAGGTTCTTTAACATGCCGACATCGAGCACAACACCTTTAGCAGATCGCGTCGCAGTAGTCACCGGCGGCTCGCGCGGCATCGG
>JBKJWG010000306.1:0-3607 GCA_046716985.1 Anaerolineales bacterium
CGATGACCGGCCACATGATGGGCGCCACAGGCGCGCTCGAGACCATGTTCTGCGTGCTGGCTATTCGCAACGGGATCTTGCCGCCCACGATCAATTACGAAATACCTGACCCGGCCTGCGACTTGGATTACGTTCCCAACAAGGCGCGCGAAGTCGAAGTGAACGTGGCCATGAGCAATGCGTTCGGCTTCGGCGGCCACAACGCGGTGCTCGTGGTGCGCAAATACGCGTAAATAAATTTTGAGAGGAACTAATGGACCGCAAGCCACTCGACGCGATGGGGTGGCTGACGTTCCCTGAGTTCCGGGAGGCATTGCCGTGTTGGTGCAAGACAGCCCGGGGCTGGAAACCCCCCAGAGCTTTGCTAATCGTTTATCCTTGCCGATCAAGGATGGCCGCCTGATCCTGCGCGCGCTCACGCATCGCTCGTTTTTGAATGAGCATCCGGAGGCGCTGGAAGATAATGAGCGCCTGGAGTTTTTGGGCGACGCCGTGCTGGATTTTGTGGTGGGCGCGTGGCTGTATCAGCATTTCCCTGAGATGTCCGAAGGTGAGATGACGCGCTTGCGAGCCTCGCTGGTGAGCACGGAGAAGCTGGGCGAATTCGGCGCCCAGATTCAGATCGGGAAAGCCTTGCGCATGGGCCATGGCGAAGAAGAGGGCGGCGGGCGCAAACGCATGGCCATGCTGTGCAACGCATTCGAAGCGTTGGTGGGCGCGCTGTATCTGGATGGCGGCATTGCCGCCGTGGAAAAATTTATGGAAGCATTGCTGGAACGCAGCGTGGCCGAGATCCGTGTCGGCGAAGGCGATCGCGATCCCAAGAGCCAGCTGCAGGAATGGGCACAAGCCCGCGGCCAGGGTGCACCGCACTACAGCATCGTGGCCGAGAGCGGCCCCGATCACAGTAAGGATTTTGTAGTCGAGGTGCAAGTGGAAGGCAAAACAGTGGGGCGCGGCGAAGGGCGCAGCAAGCAATCGGCCAGCAAAGCTGCCGCACGCGAAGCATTGAAGAAACTAGAAAAATAGAGATTGGAGATTGGTAAATAGTAATTGGTAACTGATGACATGAAGAATTTGCGACTCAAGTCTTTAGAGCTGAATGGTTACAAAACCTTTGCGGCGCGCACGCTGTTTGAATTCAGCGCGCCTATTACAGCAGTGGTCGGCCCGAACGGCTCTGGGAAATCCAATATTGCCGACGCATTGCGCTGGGTGCTGGGCGAGCAATCCTACGGCTTGCTGCGCGGCCGCAAGACCGAAGACATGATCTTCTCTGGATCCGACACTAAGTCGCGGGCAGGCATGGCGGGCGTCACCATTACCTTCGACAACAGTGAGGGCTGGCTGCCGATCGACTTCTCCGAAGTGGCGGTGACCCGCCGCGCCTATCGCGATGGCCAGAACGAATACCTGATCAACAATCAAAAAGTGCGTCTTAAGGACGTTAGCGAATTGCTGGCTGCCTCTGCTTTATCTGAGCGCACTTACACCGTGATCGGCCAGGGTTTGGTGGATGCTGCACTGACCCTTAAGTCAGATGAACGCCGCCGTTTGTTCGAAGAGGCGGCTGGCATCGGGCTTTATCGTGATCGCAAGGAACAATCTTTGCGCCGCCTGGACGCCACGTTACGCAATTTGGAGCGCGCCGAAGATATTCTCTCCGAGCTCAAGCCACGCCTGCGCACTTTAGCGAAACAGGCCGAGCGCGCAGATGAATTTGCGCTGCTCATCTCCAATATGCGCGCCACCTTGCGCGAATGGTACGGCTATCATTGGAACCATGCCCAAGCTGAGTTGCGCGAGCTGCGCCAGGAAGCGGATACGCGTGAAGAGAATTTAGGGCTGGCGCGCCAAAAGCAAGTGGAACTTAGCCAGGAATTGAATAGCCTGCGCAGCCGTACGCAAGACTTGCGCGTGCAACTGAATGAGTCGCACCGCCGCTTGGCGGAGTTGCACGCCGGCCGCGAAGGCGCCAGCCGTGACCTGGCGGTGGCCGATGAGCGCGAGCGGGCGCTGATCGAACGCCGCGCCGCGCTTGAAGAAGAGCGCAAGCGCGTTGAAGCGGAGTTGAGTGGCCTGCGGGCGCGCTTGCAAGAAGCAGAACAAGACGCCAAGCGCTATGAAGACGAGCTGAAGGAAGCCCAGGGCCAACTGGATCAATCCAGCCAGGTGCTCGAAACTCGCAAGGGTTCTCAGCAAGAAAAGGACTCCAAGACGCGTGCGTTGCGCCAAAAATTGCTGCAACTGCAAAATCAATTGGCCAACTCAAGCGCCCAACGAGAAAACTTGCAAAGCCGTATTGAGAGAAGCAAAAACGAAGCCAGCGAGCTTGGAAATAATATCCAGGCCATCGAGAGCAGCCTTAAGGAACAGGCCGGCCATAAACAAGATCTAGAGAAGGCGCTCAGTAATGCTGAAAAGCAACTTGCCAAGCAGCAAGAAGAACTGAAATCGCTCGACGCGAAAATCCAAGAATTCATTCAGCAACAGAAGAAAGCCGAGGCCGAACGCAGCCAGCTTCAGTCCCGCCACGCCCGCCTAGCTGCCGAGGTAAAAGGCATCCAAGAGGCGGCCGCGGCTGGCTTTGCGGAGGGGGCCAAAATGCTGCTGCAGGCGGCCAAAGAAAAACGCCTGCAGCTTGGCAAAGGCACTCTGGGCGGCGAGTTGCGCGTGGCGGCTGAATATGAAACCGCCATTTCTGCTGCGCTGGGCGCCTATGCGGACGCAGTGTTGGTCGATGGCAATGATCCGGAGGCGGCGCTGCGGTTGCTTGAAAGCGGGGGAGCCTCAGCCGCTTTGCTGCCGCTTCAGTCACTCAGCCTGGATGGACGCGTGAAATCTGCTAGCGGTCAGGGCTTGCTCGGTATCGCTGCCGACTTAGTGGAAGTCTCCACCGAATTGCGGCCGGCGGTTGATCTGCTCTTGGGACGGGTACTGGTAGCCGAAGACCGCAGAGTTGCTCGCCGTTTATTGGATGCTTACCCGGATGCCAACCAGGTAGTTACATTGCGCGGTGAAGTTTTTCACCGCGCCGGCCCGATCGAGGTGCGTTCGCAGAAGGGCGCCGCCGGCTTGGCTCGCCCGCGTCAGGAACGTGAATTACAGCAAGAACTCGAACGCGTGGAAAGGGACTTGGCTGTTGCTGAAAAGCAATTAGCTGACATCGCCTCGAAGATCGAGGGCAGCCAAGAAACGCGTAAAGAGACCGCACAATCTGTCGAGCAGACTCAAGCAACTCTAGATGAAACTCGCCGCGAACTGCAAAGCCTGCAGCTGGAGGCCGAGCAGCTTGAACGTCAGGCGGAGTGGTTCCGCACCCAGCAGCGTACACTCGAAATTGAGCGTGCGAATAGCGAAGCCGAAATCAAAATGCTGAGCGAAAAGGAAACTGAGCTCAAAACGCAATTGGCTCAGGCGGAAAAGGATTTCGAAGCCCACATGGCCGCGGCGGTCGAAGAACCGATGGACGAGCAGCACGCCCAGGTAGCCCATTGGGAAATGCGCGTCGCGGTGGGGCAGCGTGCGCTGCAAGAAGCGCAGCGCCGCGTGGTGGAGCGGCAGCAATCGCTGCAGCGCGCCGAAGGGCAATTGAGCGGCCAGCTAG
>JBKJWG010000307.1:0-3060 GCA_046716985.1 Anaerolineales bacterium
GGCGCGCACTTCGGCCGGGCCGAAGCCCAGCTTCTCGGTTTCACCGACGTAATACTCTGTCAGTAAGACCAGTTGGCGGTGGCGCCGCCGCTCGCTCTCCTTTTCGGAAGGCGGGTCGAGGATGTAGGTACCGCGGCCGTGTTGGGTGGAGATGATGCCTTCCTCGTCCAGCAGGCGATAGGAGCGTGCTACCGTGTTGAAATTGACCCGCAGATCCGCTGCCAGTTGGCGCACGGTGGGCAGCTGGGCGCCCGGCTTGAGCTCGCCGGTGGCGATGGCGTGCTTCACCTGCCCCATGATCTGAAAGTAGATGGGGTTGTGCGCCGTCAGGTCGATTTCAAATTTCACATAGGCCTCCTCTCCTAATTGTATTATTGTATCTTTGTATGATTGTATACCAAATATCGATTTTGTCAAGACCCTTCGTCTGTTGCTGGTTTGGCTGCCCCTGACGTCCGCGCTCCTACAGTTTCATATCCAGTCGACAGAAATGAGTCGACCCGTGTTGTAGATTTTTTTATGAACTGTCTAATCCGCCAAATTAATTCCGCGCCCTCGCCAATTTTTTGAAAACCAGGTAACACTTGTTCAAGTAAAAAATATCTGCGCCTCAAACTGACTCTCGTGATGTCGCACTTTTTATTTAAAGAATTTTGTAACTCGTCTAATCCTTGCGTATTTTCTCGTTATAATGCGCGTATGCAAACGAAAGAGCACCTCAAGACTGTTATCGAGCATATCGACATCAAGTCTTTTGACCCCACACCGCTGATCGACCAATACGAGCATATGGCCTTCCAGGCGCGCAACTTAGCGCGCGCTGCGCACATCTACGACGCCATGCTGGCCGACAAGGATTGCAGCATCATCCTTTGCCTGGCTGGCTCGCTCTTCAGCGCCGGCCTCAAGAAGGTTGTCTACGACATGGTCGACAACAACATGGTGGACGCCATCGTTTCCACTGGCGCCATCATCGTCGACCAGGATTTCTTCGAGGGCCTCGGCTTTAAGCATTACATGGGCACACCCCATGCCGACGACGACGAGTTAATGCAACTGCACATCGATCGTATCTACGACACCTATATCAATGAAGACGAACTGCGTATTTGCGACAACACCACCAAAGAGATCGCTGACAGCCTGCCGCCGCGACCCTATTCCTCACGCGAATTCATCTGGCATATGGGCAAATACCTGCAGGAAAAATATCCTGATGCCGATTCCGTGGTGCGCCTGGCTTACGAAAAAGATCTGCCCATCTTTGTGCCGGCCTTCTCCGACTCGAGCGCAGGCTTCGGTCTCATCGAGCATCAGTACCGCTCCAAAGGCGATACAGTCTCGATCGACTCGGCTAAGGATTTTCTCGAGCTGACCAAGGTCAAGATCGCTTCCAAGCACACCGGCTTGTTCATGATCGGCGGCGGTGTGCCCAAGAACTTTGCACAGGACATCACCGTGGCCGCCGAGATCCTGCAGGACGAAGCTGAGATGCACAAGTACGCTATCCAGATCACCGTGGCCGATGAGCGCGACGGCGGCCTGTCCGGCTCTACCCTTAAGGAAGCTCACTCGTGGGGCAAGGTCGACACAGGCAGTGAGCAAATGGTTTACGCCGAAGCCACTATCGCCATGCCCCTCGTGGCTGGTTATGGCTATCACCAAGGCAACTGGAAGAAACGCAGCCCCAAAAAATTCAACGCATTGCTGGAAGGAAAACGGCCGTAGGCCGTTGCGGGGCAGCCGCAAGGATGCCGAAGCAATCCCAGCCCTCGTCAACTAGGAGACATAAACATTGATCCCCAATAAGATCTTCTTCACCAAAGGCGTCGGAGTCCACAAAGACCGCCTGGCCTCTTTCGAGGCTGCACTGCGCGATGCAAAGATCGAGAAGTTCAATCTGGTGTACGTGTCGAGCATTTTCCCGCCTGGCTGCAAAACGATCACGGTCGACGAAGGCTTGAAATATCTCACTCCCGGCCAGATCCTTTATTGCGTCATGGCCCGCAGCGAGACCAATGAGCCCAACCGCCTGGTTTCCGCCGCCATCGGCGTAGCATTGCCGGGTGACGACAATCACTATGGTTATCTCTCTGAGCACCACACCATGGGCGAAACGGGTGAGAAGAGCGGTGAATACGCCGAAGACCTGGCCGCCACCATGTTGGCCACCACGCTGGGCCTTGAGTTCGATTCGAATATGGCCTGGGACGAGCGCAAACAGATCTACAACGCCAGCCCGCACATCTTCAAGACCCGCAACATCGTCCAATCGGATGAAGGCAACAAAGATGGCTTGTGGACGACTGTATTGGCCGCTGCCGTTTTGATCGAGGATCCCGCTGTCGGAAAATAAGCCTCCCTATAATTTTGGGGGATTGGAAGATGAGTTCAGCGGATACAAAGCGGCTTCGGTGGCCGTTGTTCCCGTTCCATTTGACCTGACCACATCCTGGATATCCGGAACGAACAAAGGCCCGCGCGCACTAATTGAAGCTTCCGGTTATATGGAGCTGTATGACATCGAGACCGAATCAGAGCCTTATCGCAAAGGGATCTTCACCGATAAAGACGTTGTTGCTAAAAGTTCCGACGAATTAAATAAGGAAGTCTACAAGCGCGTGCTCGGACATATCGCTGCCGACAAGTTCGTAGTGATCCTGGGCGGCGAGCACTCAGTGGCCTACGGCGCCGCCAAAGCGCATATTGATAAATTTTCAGATCTGAGTATCCTGCACTTCGACGCCCACACCGATCGCCGCGAGGAATTCGAAGATAATAAGTTCAGCCACGCCTGCACGCTGCGGCGCATCTCGGAGCTGAACGACGACATCCTCTCGGTCGGCATCCGCAGCCTGGATATCTCCGAGCTGCAATATATCGATAAGAACAAAGTCTTCTTTGCCGAAGATATCCATCGCTCGCTGGTTTGGATTGACCAGGTAATCAAGCTACTAAAACCCAACGTCTACATCACTTTCGATCTGGACGTGTTCGACCCGGCCATCATGCCTTCCACAGGCACGCCGGAGCCCGGTGGCCTGTACTGGTACCCTGTCC
>JBKJWG010000308.1:0-6044 GCA_046716985.1 Anaerolineales bacterium
GGGCCGAGATGTATCCCTAATTGATCGATGGACATTAGGACTCCTTTGACCGCTTATGCGGCGACTTGCTTTGATGGGCGACCTGGCGCACGTGCAGGATGCGCTGCAGGGCGGTGAGGTTGGCGCCCAGGGCGATGATGCCCACGCCAACAAATGGAATATTAAAGAAAATCGAGGGACCCAAAATTAGATAGCGCTCGACGCGGCTGAACAAACCGATCTTGGCGTCCAAGCCAAGGCTTTGGGCACGCGCTCGGATATAAGAAACGAGCACGGAACCGAAAGCAGCAAAATACGTGACCATGGCCAGCCAAGGATTGGGCTGGCCGAGCGCGAACCACAGCAGCCCGGCATAGATGACCAGTTCCGAATAACGATCGCTGACGGAATCAACAAAGGCGCCGAAGTTGTGCGGCTCGCCGCGCCGGCGTGCCAGCGTACCGTCGAGGGCATCGAAAGCGGTCATGAGCAGGAACAGGAACCCGCCCGCCCTAAAGTTACCTTGCGAAAGAAAATAAGCAGCTACTGTGATGCCCATCAGGCCTGTTATGGTGAGCCAATTGGGATGGATGCCCAGCCGCTCTAAGAGATCGATAACAGGATCGAGCATCCAGCCGAAGCTGATGCGCAGGCGGTCAGTGAAAGTGATGGGATCGCGCACGTTGTTTGATTTTCGAAAATAGTCTGGGGAAGCAGCCGCTATGCTAATTGAGCCGATTGAGGCTGTCAAGCTAGCTCGTCCTCATTTTCGTTTTGTGCGCCAAAATCATCCAGGTTCATCAGCACTTCGCGATCCCTGCCGCCGCTCTGCACGGGGCCGAGCACGCCCATTTCTTCCAGCTCGTCGACCAGGCGCGCGGCACGCGGGTAGCCGATGCGCAAAGCGCGCTGCAAATGCGAAGCACTGGATTTACCGGTGCGGCGGATCTCGTCGATAGCGCGCTCGACCAACTCATCGCGGTCCAAGATCATTTCATCCTTTTGGATGAGCGTATCCCATGGCACCAGCTCGTTGGCGTCCGGCGGCCAGGCTTGCTGCCAATAATCGATGACCTGCTCGATCTCTTGATCGCTGATCATCACCCCTTGCGAGCGCAGCGGCGCCGCCGCCTCGGGCGCGAGATAGAGCATGTCGCCCCGGCCCAATAGAGATTCGGCGCCGGCGGTATCGAGGATGACGCGCGAGTCGATCGAGGAGGCAACCGCGAACGAAATGCGGGCGGGGAAGTTGGCTTTGATCAAGCCGGTGACGACGTCGGTGCTTGGGCGCTGTGTGGCCACCACCAAATGAATGCCAGTGGCGCGCGCCATTTGCGCCAGGCGCACCAGCGTGCTCTCGGTATTTACAGCGGTGTTCATCATCAAGTCCGCAAGCTCATCGATCAGCACGACGATACGCGGCAGGCGTTCGCCATCGCTGCGGCGCTCCACTTTGCGGTTATAGCTTTCCAAATCACGCACGCGCTCGGCTTCCAACAATTTGTAGCGGCGCTGCATCTCAGCTACTACCCAGCGCAGCACGGCCGTGATGCGTTCGAGTTCTGTTTCCACTTTGCCTAATAAATGCGGCAAGCCATTGAAGCGCACCAGCTCGACCATCTTGGGGTCGAGCATGATCAGGCGCAAGTCCGCTGGGCTGTTGTTCATCACCAGGCAAATGGCGATGGCCGAGATCAATACTGATTTGCCCGAGCCGGTGGTGCCGGCTACCAAGAGATGCGGCATCTTGGACAGGTCGGCAGCGATCGGTTCGCCGGAAACATCGCGGCCGAGTGCAATGCCCAGTTGTGAAGTTAGGCGATGGAAGGCCTGGCTCTCTAAGATCGGGCGCAAGCGCACCACAGTGGTGCGCGAGTTGGGCACCTCGATGCCGACATACGAGCGCCCGGGCACCGGCGCCTGTATGCGCAAGCGCTGCGCAGAGAGCGCCAGCGCCAGATCGCGCTGCAGCGCAGAGATCTGCGAGACGCGCACCTTTTGGCCAGCCTCGCCATTCTGTTCTCCCGGCTTCTGGATGTAGCCGGGCTCCAAAGCGAACTGCGTAACCGTCGGGCCAACCTGGAAGCCGATCACGCGTCCGGGGATGCCAAATTCGGCGAGAGTCTTTTCGAGCAAGCCTGCCATCTGATTGATGTGGCGCTCATCGGGCCGCGTGTTCTGCTCCTGGCCTAACAAGTCGAGAGCAGGCAGATCGGCCGAACGCGGCAGAGCCTTAACGGGTTTGGCCGGTTTTCCTTGGACGCGAAAATCTTTGCGGAATTCGGCCGGCAGTTTGGTGTGGGACGCTCGGCTGGCTGCAGGAGTTTCCTCGTCAACTTTTTCTTCAACTGGCGAAACGGACAGAACCGGATCGGTAGCAGGAGCCAAGGCGCGGGCTTGCTTATCCGGTAAGCCGAGCCAGTTGCGCACCCAAGCCAGTTGGCTAAAAGCGATCAGGCTTGCAAAGGCGCACAGCCCGATCAGCAACAACGCGGCGAGTAAAAGAGCTAACCAGTTGGGCAGAATGCTATCGAAAAGTAAGCGCAGGCTCTCGGCCAAGCCCCAGCCGATCAGGCCACCTGCACCACCCGCGTCAGCGCGTTCGAGCGAATGGCCAGTGAGGAGGCTCAGCAGACCGAGCGCGGTGAAGGCGGCCGCCTCGATGGCAATCAAGCGGCCGGGCGCTAAACTGGCGCCGAGCCGGCGCCGTTGTATCAAGCTCCAGCCGGTGAGGCCAAGGCCAATGACCACAAGGATCGAGCCCCAGCCTAGCCAGCGGCGCCAAATGGCGGTCCATGGGTCGAGCCAAACCCCTCCGGTGAGGCCAATTAGGCCCAGGATGGTGATCAGAGCCAAGGCGAGCAGCAGCACGCCCGCGACTTCGGAGGCGTAGTCGCCCAAGCCGCCGCGCAGCCAGGCAATGCGTTCAAAGACGCCACGCCGCGGCTGCGGTGCGGCAGCCATTGGCCTCTTAGGCATGTTCTCCTGGAGTATCGAGCCAGGCCGGCCCTTCGGCTGCCTGGTCCTTCCATGGTTCCCCAAGTAATTGCAAACTCAGGCGCTGGCGCTCAGGTTCCACTTGCAGAACTTTCACCCTGACCTTCATGCCGGATTCCAATACCAGGCGCGGGTCGAGGCGATGATGCAGACCCATCTGCGTAATGTGGATAAGACCCTCGAGGCCTTGTTCGAGCCGCGCAAAGGCGCCAAAGTGAACTACTTCGGTGATCTCGGCTTCGATCTCGGCGCCGATAGGATAGCGCTCTGCGGCGCTAGTCCAAGGGTTGGGCTGGGCGCGCTTGACGCTTAGCGAGACACGGCCGCGGTCCATCTCTAGTGCGTGCACGACCACGGTCAGGCGGTCGCCCGGAGATGCAATTTCCTTCGGGTGACCCACGCGGCCCCAGGAAAGCTCAGAGATATGAACAAGGCCTTCAACGCCACCCAGGTCTATGAACAAACCAAAGGCGGTTACGTTGGTGACGGTACCTTCCATCTGCTGGCCTACTTGGAGGGTCTCGAGCAGGCCCTGGCGCGAGCCGGGCGCGCTTTGCGCAGCGCGCTCTGAGAGCACAATGCGGCCGCGCTCGGGGTCGCATTCGATCACTTTGAGTTCCATTTCTTTGCCCATGTAACTTTCGAGCAGGCGTTCGGTCACCTTCTGTCCGCTGGTGGTGGCAACCAAATGGGAGCGGGGCACAAAGCCCTGGAATTCCTGGGCGCGCACCAGCAGGCCGCCGCGGTTGAAGCCAACCACTTCGGCAAAGCACACCGATTCTTTCTCCTGCAGTTCCAGCACGCGCGTCCAATCGACCCAGGCCATAGTTTGCTCTTTACGTTCCTTTGGAGCGCCGCGCGGCGGCCCTTTGCGTTTGGGGCGCGGGTCGCGGTTGGCGAACTTCTGCTCATCGGCCACCAACGACTTCCACCAGCCGTCGTCAGGGCCTGTGGCGCTGGGTGTGTTTCTACGCGAGTCGAAGCTATTCATCTAATTTTCTTCCTTTCCGTTTTGCTGCACAAGAATATCTTTCTCCATTTCCAACAAGCTATGCGCCACCGTTTCAATGGCAACGCGCTGCTTGCGATACAGATCGGCTTCGGACATGGCCAGGCGCATGGCGACTTCGCGCACTTTGCGGCCTTGCATGAATTTCATTTCAAGCAAGTTGTAAAGCAGCCACTCGCCATTCAAGCGCGAGGCGCCTTCGGGCTTGTTGCGCTCAATGGCCATGCGCAAGATTGCGCGCACGGCCTGCGAAGGGTTGCCCTCGTGTTCACTCAGGGCTTGCTGCACCACCTGCAAGCCGCGCAAAGGGCTTTGGGTGAGTTTGGGGCCGCCCCAATAATGGGTAAGCGCATCCCGCACCCATTTGACCAGGTCGCTGTATTCGGGCAGATCGGCTATGTCGCTCATCACTTCGCCCTGGTCATAGCGCGCGGCGGCGCGCAGGCGCTGGATCATTTCTGTGCGCGGGGTGAGGCTTTGCAGCGAGCGCAAAGCTTCGCTTTGCTGGCGGCGGTCTTCGAGGGCGAGCGCGGCGCGCTGCCCGAGATTTTCGAGTGCGGCGCGTTGCTCATCGGACAGCTCGCCTTTGCGCATACGCAACACGCCCAGCATGCCCAGTAAATCTTTATTGTCCGTTGAGTTAAGCGGGATCAACCAGAACTTATCCCACGAAAAAAGCTGCGGGCCGCTATTGCTGCGTTCGGCCACCTTAAGCAACTCGCTAGAAAGTTTTTCTTTGCCAAGCAATCTCTTGTCCCCCACTTCCAGTACGGTTTGCATTTGGCCCTGATTCAGCGCCACAATGAAAGCGGTGTTGGTTTGAAACCGATCGCACACAGAAGCCAGCACAGCTTCAAGGAATTGGCGCAGGTCGGTGTCGGTGAGCACGCGCTCGGGCAGGCTTTGTAAGAATTGCACATCCTCTTCCATTGCGCCGAAGAAGATCCAGCGCTCCAAAGTCGGGGCAGCCAAGGTGAGCACGTGCGAAATCAGCAGAACGGAAAGGCCGATCAGAATTGGCAAGACGATCGCTTCTTGGATATTGATCAGCGCACCGATCTCGCCGACCCAAGGAATGAGCGCCAGCACGATGAACACAGTTACCGGGCCGCGCAGCAGCCAACGCAGCAGGCGGCTCTTGACCACGCGGTCTGGCCAGGGCACGCCGAAGTAGGCCGTGGCATAAGCCATGGCCACCAGCGCCCAGAAGACCAAAATGTTGCCCAGCGCGGCGGTGATAAAAAATAATTCCGGAAAACGGGCAGCGATATCGGAGCCGGCGATAAGGAATGGGTACGAACCCAGCGCCACCGCCGCTGAACCAGCCAGCAGATAAGTCATGCGGCGGCGGCTGGCGGAAAGTTTTGTGCGCTGCCAGGCGCGCCAGATGGTCATGAGAGCCAGCAACATGATCACAACGTAATAGGCAGTGAACACCCAGGATAACGGGGTGCGGGTGAGATGCGCGATCGGCTCGCCATTGGGGACCAGCGGGCCGAGCAGGTAGGTTGTGGGCAGCAAGAGGACGAAGACAGCCGAAATTAAATACGAAAAGCGCACTAAAAACCGGCGTCGCCCGCGTGAGGGCCGGCCGGTGGTTTCCAGCAAGGCATCAGAAAAATGCAGATAAGCCGCAGGCAGGAAGATCGTGCCCACCCATTGCAAGCGCAGCCAGAATTCGAGGCCGGCGGATGGGCCCAGCGTGGCGCTGACCGCTTCGCCGGAGAAACTGATCATCATGCAGGCCAGGATGACGGCAAAGGCGCGCGAAATGCGATCACGCAAATTGAAGGTAAGGGCGCGCAGAAACAGCGACAGCGCAGTGATGGCGATGCCGGCTTCGAAAACTCGGTTGATGGTTTCTAAACTTGTAAGCACCTAACACCTATCTAGGTGAACCTAATAAGTAATGGCTGCGAAATTATTATGTAAGCCGCTTGGCAAAGAAAAGGGCAATGTCCTGATTTTCGTAATAGCGATCGTTGTAACCGGCAAATTCGAAAGCCAGCTTCTGCGCCAGCTTGATGGCCGGGTGATTCTTAGATTGCATCTCGAGCAC